>JAIWAR010000047.1:0-11682 GCA_048634245.1 Methanosarcinales archaeon
CAGACCGGAGAGAGATTTTCCCTTATTGTAAAGAAAAAATACGGGCAGACCCTTTTTCTAATATATAGAAAAAATGAGTAAAGCTATTTGTCCCGGTACATTTGACCCTATTACCAATGGCCATATTGATATAATTAAAAGGGCTGTTTCTGTCTTTGGTGAGGTATTAGTTTCGGTAGTAAAAGCACCAACAAAAAATACGTTTTTTTCTTATAGTGAACGGGTTAATCTGGTTAAAGAGGCTACTAAGGGGATAAAAGGAGTCAGTGTAGAAGGTTTTAGCGGATTAGTAGTAGATTTTGCTTATAAAAAGAAAGCTAAGGTTATAGTTAGAGGGTTGAGGATGATTTCTGATTTTGAATATGAGCTTCAAATGGCTCTGACTAACCGCAATCTTGCTCCGGGAATAGAGACAATTTTTCTTATGCCTCATCCTGAATACTCCTATATTTCTTCCCGTCTCATAAAGGAGGTTGCTTGTTTGGGGGCTGATTTAAAGAAATTTTTACCTCCGGCAGTAGTAAAAGCTTTAGAAAATAAGTTAGATGAAGATAAAAGTAGAAAAAATAAGCGATAAAGTAATAGAAGTGGAAGAAGAGATCCCGGCTTCCTCATGGGGAATGGACTCTTCCGAGCTCACCTTTGTAAATTCTATTTGTCTTAAATATAAATTTTTTAGGGCCGGCGAGGAAATCAGGGTAGAAACTCTGGCAACTACTCAGAGAGAGATCATCTGTTCGCGTTGTTTGGATCAAGTCCGGCAGACTAACCAACAGAGTTTTAAAAATACTTATAAGATTAGTGAATTAGGAGATTGTTTAGAGGTTGATCATGATATTCGTGAGAATATTCTGCTTAATCTTCCGCTGAAAGTTTTATGCAAGGAAGATTGTAAAGGGATATGTCCCCTTTGCGGAGTGAATTTAAATAACCAAGAATGTAGATGTCAAATGAAACCCGGACTTACGGAGCGAAGCGAACATAAGTCTGTTGGTTGAATTTGATCCTTCGGAAACTTCCTTAAGTCGTTTCCTCAGGATCAAATTTTCTTCGAAAATTTGAGGAGGTACAATAAATGGCGCATCCTAAAAGAAAACATTCCTGCTCTCGGAGCAGAAAAAGAAGAACACATCAGGGAATATCTTCTCCCTCATTAGTGAAGTGTAAACAGTGCCGGCAGCCTAAACCTACGCATATGGTTTGTCCTTTTTGCGGTTATTATGCGGATAAAGAAGTCGTTGAGATTCAGCAAAAGGAAAAAAAGAAAAAGAAAAGAAGGTAAAGTTGATTAAAGCCAGGCTTTAACCAGAATAAAGATAGTTTATGAATAAAAAAGCGAGTTATAAAATCGGTATAGATATATCCGGCGGTGATTTTGCACCGGCTGGGATTATTAAAGGAGTTTTGTTAGCTAAGAAAGAGGTACCGGAGGATATTGTTTTAATCGGAGTAGAGAGAGAGATTAAGGAGCATCTGGTGCTGAACAAGGCTTGTTTAGAAGATTTCACCATCGTTGATGCTCCGGAGAAAGTTGGAATGGCAGAGTCTCCGCTTAGCCCGGTGCGAAAGAAAAAAAATTCATCTATTGCAATTGGTATAACTCTGCTTAAAGAAAAGAAAATAGATGCTTTTGTCTCTTGCGGCAATACCGGCGCAGTAGTTTGCGCCGCTACTTTAAACCTGGGATTAATCAAAGGAGTAGAACGTCCGGGGATTGCCTTAATGATTCCCACAAAAGAAGGTATATCTCTAATGATTGATGTAGGCGCAAATATTGATTGTAAGCCCCTTCATTTATTGCAGTACGGGATAATGGCTTCGGTTTACTACAATCTGGTATTAAATAAAGATAATCCCAGCGTAGGGTTACTTAATATCGGTGAGGAAGCTTCAAAAGGCCTGAGCGTTTTAAAACAGGTTCATAAGCTTTTCTCCCTTTCATCTTTAAACTTTACCGGGAATGTGGAGGCTCGAGGCATCTTTTCCGGCAAGTGTGATTGTATAGTTTGCGATGGCTTCGCAGGTAATATTGCTTTAAAAGTTGCCGAAGGCAGTATAGAAATCATGGGCAGGCTTTTAATCAAGGCTATGAATAGAGGTATTATGGGTAAAATTAGTCTTTTATTGGCCAAGAAAAATCTTAAAGCCTTTAAGAGCTCCATTGATTATGCTGAACATGGAGGAGCTCCTCTTTTAGGGGTAGATGGTATTGTAATTATCGGCCATGGCCGTTCCAGCAGTTTAGCTGTTAAAAACGCCATTAAAGTAGCTGTCCGTGAACTATCCCGGGATTTAACCGCGACAATTAACAGGAGAGTTAATGAAATCTGTCAAGATAGCGGGATTAGGCAAGTACTTGCCGCCTAAACGCCTGCATAATTCCGATTTAGTAAAAATGGTAGATACTTCTGATGAGTGGATCACTACCCGTACCGGCATAAAAGAGAGAAGAATCGCCGAAAAAGGAGTGGGAGCTTCTCAATTAGCCCATAAGGCTTCAGAAATTGCTTTAGAGCGGGCAGGTATAAGCCCTAAGGATTTGGATTTAATTATTGTCGCGACCATTACACCGGATACTCAATTTCCTTCTACAGCTTGTTATCTTCAAGATTATTTAAAAGCCAAAAAAGCCGCTTGCTTTGATGTCTCTGCCGCTTGTGCCGGTTTTGTTTATGGTTTAGTTACGGCTTGGCAGTTTATAAAAGGGGGGTTGTATAAAAATGTTTTGGTGGTAGGGAGTGAGGTTCTTTCTTCGGTAACTGACTGGGGTGATCGCTCCACCTGTGTTTTGTTTGGCGATGGAGCCGGAGCAGCGGTTTTAACTGAAAGTCAGGAACCGGGTTTTTTAAGCGCTTATTTAGGCGGGGATGGTTCTCAGGCTGAGATTTTAAATATTCCCGGCGGAGGTTCGCGTAATCCGATTTCTGCCGAAGGGATAGGCCAGGGATTCCATTATATAAAGATGAAAGGAAATGAGCTTTTTCGGGTTGCTGTAAGAATAATGGTTCAGACGGCAAATAAAGCTTTAGCTAAGGCTGACTTAAAAGAGAGCGATATAGATTTATTAATTCCTCACCAAGCTAACGAGAGAATAATAACCGCTGTATCAAATCGTCTTCATATCCCTGAGGATAAGGTATATATAAATATTGTCCGTTACGGCAATATGTCTTCCGCCTCTAGTGCCGTAGCTCTTTGTGAAGCTTGGGAAGAGAAAAAAATTAACAAGGATAATATTATTGTTTTAGATGCTTTTGGCGGGGGTTTAGTCTGGGGCAGTTGTGTTATTAAGTGGGTTTAAGTAAAGATATGAGGGCAATAATTTTTCCCGGTCAAGGGGCTCAATATACGGGGATGGGCCAAACTCTATATGAGAATTTCCCTCAAGCTAAGGATATTTTTTCTTCAATTGATAAGATATTAGGATTTTCTTTATCCCAAAAATGTTTTTATGCCGAAAGTGCTGAGCTTAAAGAAACGTCTATCCAGCAGCTGGCTATTTTAGCGGTTAGTTTAGCCGCTTTTGAAGTATTTCGTCAAAAGAACTTAAAAGTAAATTATTTATCAGGATTAAGCCTGGGTGAATATAGCTGTTTGTATGCCGCCGAAGTTTTGAGTTTAGAAAATTTAGTAGTCTTGGTACGCGAACGGGCTAAGGCTATGCAAAAGGCTGCCGGGGCTAATCCTTCTACTATGTTTGCTGTTATTGGCCAAGAAGAGCACTTTTTAAGAGCGATAGCGGAAGAAGAAAATTTCTATATTGCTAATATAAATTCGCCTCAGCAGATAGTCATTTCTTTGGCTAAGGATAAAAAGGACAAAATACGCAGAACCTTAGAGGCTAAAGGGGCGAAAGTTGTAGAGTTGGAGGTTAGCGGAGGATTCCATTCTCCGTTTATGAGTTTGGCGAAAGAGCATTTAACCAAGGTTGCGGAAGGCATGGAATTTTCTCAGGCTAAAATTCCTATTGTCAGTAATTTTACAGCTTCCGTTCACACTAGCGCCGAAGAGATTAAGGAAAATCTTCTAGAGCAATTAATCTCGCCGGTCTTATGGAAGAAGAGTATGGAATTTATGATAAAAGCCGGTGTAAGTTCATTTTTTGAAATAGGCCCGTCAAAGATTTTAAGGGGTTTAATGAGAAAGATAAACCGCGAGGCCAAGGTTATTAATATAGAAAAAAAAGAAGATTTTAAAGAAGGGGGCATATGAGCTTTGAAGGCAAAGTTGTTGTAATTACCGGGGCTGCTCAAGGTATAGGCCGGCAGATCGCTTTAGGTTTTGCTAAATGTAAGGCTAAGGTGATGATCCTGGATATGGCCGAAGAAGGCCTAAAAGAGAGTAAAAAAGAGCTGTCTAACTATAGCGAATGCTCATATTATGTGGTTGACGTTACTGATAGCGGAAATTTAGAGGCGACCCTGAACAAAATTATTGACAAGTCTTCAAAGATTGATATATTAATTAACAATGCGGGTATAACCAGGGATAATTTAGCTCTGAGGCTCTCTGAAAGTGATTGGGATAAGGTAATTGCGGTAAATTTAAAGGGGGCATTTTTGTGCTCTAAGTTTTGCGCAAAATATATGGTAAAGCAGCGTCAGGGCAAGATAATTAATATTTCTTCAATTATCGGAATAATCGGGAATGCCGGGCAGGCGAATTATTCAGCATCTAAAGCCGGTTTAATCGGGCTTACTAAATCTTTTGCCAGGGAGCTGGGTTCAAGGAATATCTGTGTGAATGCTGTTGCTCCGGGGTACATCCGGACTAAAATGACCGATGGCCTGCCGGATAAGGTAAAAGAAGAGATGCTAAAACGGATACCTTTGCACAAATTTGGTATGCCTGAAGACGTAGCTAAAGCAGTTTTGTTTTTAGCCTCAGATGAGGCTAATTATATAACCGGCCAAGTTTTAGTGGTTGACGGGGGAATGATATAATTTAATTATGTCTGTTTTATTTGTCTGTTAACAGGCAGGGGCGGATAGGTCTATTAAAAGGAGGTTTAGGCATGAGCGTTGATGAAAAGGTAAAAGAGATTATTTCTGAGCAGCTTGGGGTTAAGAAAGAAGAGATCAAACCGGAGAGTTCCTTTATTGACGATTTAGGGGCAGATTCTTTGGATACGGTAGAAGTTGTTATGGCTTTGGAAGAAGAATTCGGGATAGAAATTCCTGATGAAGATGCTGAGAAGATTACTGCTGTTGGTGATGCAACCAAGTATATAGAAGAAAAACTCAGCAAAAAACAAGGATAGTTTTTCGAAAATGAGGCGGGTAGCTGTAACCGGATGTGGTGTGGTAACTCCAGTGGGCAAAGAGAAGAATTCTTTTTGGGATTCTTTATCCCATGGCCGAAGTGGTGTAGGAGAAATTACCCTTTTTGACGCCAAGGATTTTGATTCCCGGATTGCCGGTGAAATAAAGGATTTTACTCCCCCTTCCTATTTTTCCCCTAAAGATACAAGAAAAACTCCGCGTTTTGTCCAATTTGCTCTTAAGGCCGCGGAAGAAGCTATAGCTGATTGTGGTTTAAATCTGGAGCAGATTGATCCTTACCAAATAGGCACAATTATTGGTTCCGGTGTAGGAAGCTTAGAGACCGTTGAACGGGAGCACAAAGTTCTTTTGGAAAAAGGGCCGAAAAGGCTTTCTCCTTTTATGATTCCCTCGCTGATTACCAATGAAGCTGCCGGGCAGGTAGCCATACGTTTTAAGCTAAAAGGGGTTAATTTTTGCATAGTTACGGCTTGTGCTTCGGGCGCTCATTCTATTGGTGAGGGTTACAGGGTTATAAAACAGGATAAAGCTGATCTTATGGTTTGTGGAGGCACGGAAGCTTGTATAGTTCCTTTAGGAGTCGGCGGCTTTTGCGCTTTAAAAGCGCTTTCTAAGAGAAATGATGATCCCCAAAGAGCAAGCCGGCCTTTTGATCAACAAAGAGACGGGTTTGTTATGGCTGAAGGAGCGGGGATGGTTGTTTTAGAAGAGCTGGAGCATGCTAAAAAAAGAGGCGCTTTTATTTACGGAGAATTGACCGGGTATGGCGCAACCTGTGACGCTTTCCATATAACAGCTCCTGATTCTCAGGGAGGCGCGGCGGCAAGGGCAATGTCTTTGGCGCTGGATGAAGCAAAAGTTTGCCGGAGTGAGTTGATCTATCTTAATGCTCACGGGACAAGCACAAAATTAAATGATACTATGGAAACCAAAGCCATAAAAAATACTTTTGGTAACCATGCTAAAGATGTCTTTATCAGCGCTACAAAATCAATGCTTGGCCATACCTTAGGCGCCGCCGGCGCGATTGAATTTATTATTTGCTGCTTGGCTATTAAAAACAAAATTATTCCTCCGACAATAAATTATGAAAATCCTGATCCTGAATGTGATTTGAATTACACACCTAACCAAGCTAAGCCTATGGATATAAAAATTGCCATGTCTAATTCGTTAGGATTCGGAGGCCATAACGCCACCCTCCTTGTTGAAGAATATAAATAATCAATTTTAAATTATGGGTTTAACTCTAATTGAGAAAATTCTTCTTAAACACTCTTTATCCGGGAAGCTAAAAGATTTTATCTATGCTAAGGTAGATTTTTGTTTTGGTAATGATATAACCGCTCCTTTAGCAGTTAAGGAATTTAATCAGGCGCATTTTACAAAGGTATTTAACCCGGCAAAAATCGGCTTTATCTGTGACCACTTTACCCCGGCTCGAGACCTTAAAGCCGCTAATAATGTAAAGATCTTAAAGGAATTCGCAAAAGCTTTTAAGATAAAACACTGTTATGATATTGATAAGTGCGGGGTAGAACATGTATTTTTGCCTGAGGCCGGCCTGGTTAAGTCCTGGGATTTAATAATTGGCGCGGATTCTCATACCTGTACTTACGGAGCAATAGGCGCGGCAAGTTTTGGCGTAGGTTCAACTGATTTAGCGGCTGCCATATATGAAGGTAAGTGCTGGTTTAGGGTTCCTGAGACTATAAAATTTATTTATAAAGGTAAACTTCCTGTTTGGCTTGGCGGTAAAGATTTGATCCTCCATACTATTGGTAGAATAGGAGTAGACGGGGCTCTTTATAAGGTTATGGAGTTTACGGGCCCGGTAATTAGAAAATTAGAGATGGATGATAGATTTACTATGTGCAATATGGCTGTTGAGGCCGGAGCTAAAACCGGAATTATTGAATCGGATAAAAAGACTCTTGAATATGTAAAAAAGGCTAATTCCGGAGTAAAAAACATAAATATGGCTAAAGGTGACTTGAATGCTAAGTATAGTAAGGTTATTACTATTGATGTTAGTAAATTAAAGCCTCAGGTTGCTTGTCCTCACTCTCCCGGCAATGTAAAGAGTGTAGATGAATGCGGGCGTCTCAAGATAGATCAGGTTGTTATCGGGTCTTGCACTAATGGAAGGATAAGTGATTTAGCAATCGCCGCTAAGATAGTAAAAGGGAAAAAAGTAAAGAAAGGCCTAAGAGCGATTGTTATTCCGGCAACTCCCAGGATTTATCAGGAGGCGGAGAAAAAGAAATATTTAGAAATTTTTCATGAGGCCGGCTTTATAATTTCACCCCCTACTTGCGGGCCTTGCTTGGGCGGCCATACCGGGATTTTGGATAAGGGTGAGGTTGCTCTGGCTACGACTAATCGGAATTTTATCGGCAGAATGGGGCATCCCGGAAGTTTTGTTTATCTTTCTTCGCCGGCTGTAGCCGCGGCAAGTTCAATTACCGGCAAAATTACCGATCCCGGCAAGGTGGCATAATATGATTATTAAAGGTAAAGTACATAAATTAGGGAAGAATATAAATACCGATGATATTATCGCCGCTAAATATCTTGACTCTTATGATCAAATTTTTTTAGGTTCAAAGTGTATGGAGAATATAGATTCAGGGTTTTTTTCAAGAGTTAAAGGAGGCGATATAATAGTTGCAGGTAAAAATTTTGGATGCGGCTCTAGCCGAGAGCATGCTCCATGGGCGATTAAGGGATGCGGGATTTCTTTGGTTATAGCCGAGAGTTTTGCACGTATTTTTTATCGTAATGCTATAAATGTCGGATTACCGATTTTAATTTCTAATGGCGCAAAAAAGATTAAAGATTGTGATAAATTAGAGGTGAATTTAGAAAAAGGGATGATAAAAGATTTAAATTTAAATGAAACTTTTAGTTCTGAATCTTTTCCTCTTTTTATGCAGGAGATTATTCGGGCCGGCGGATTAATTAAGTGGATCAATTCACGTAAACAATAATATAGGAGTGAAGATGAAAACGTATAAAATCGCTGTGATTGGCGGGGATGGTACAGGACCTGAAGTAATAGCAGAAGGGTTAAAAGTATTGGATGCTGTGGCTTCCAAATATAATTTTAAATATGAGAATATTGATTACGATTTAGGTGGAGAAAGATATCTAAAAACCGGAGAGGTTTTGCCTGAATCGGTTATAAAAGAGTTGACTACGGTTGACAGTATTTATTTAGGCGCAATTGGGCATCCGAAGGTTAAGCCCGGTATTTTAGAAAAAGGAATATTGTTGGCTTTGCGTTTTAGCCTTGAGCAATATATAAATTTACGCCCGATAAAACTTTATGACAGCCGTTTTTGCCCTTTGAAAGGTAAGACTCCTGAAGATATAGATTTTGTAGTGGTTAGAGAAAATACCGAAGGCCTTTATAAAGGAATGGGTGAGTTTAAGGATAAAGGCGGGGCCGATGAAATAGCTACCCAGGTTTCTTATAATACTCGTCATGGGGTTGAGCGGTGCTTACGTTTTGCTTTTGAATATACCCGCAAGAGAAATAAGAAGAAAACTCTCACCCTATGCGGAAAAACAAATGTTTTAACCTATGCTTTTGATCTATGGGAAAGAGTTTTTTATGAAGTAGCTAAAGATTATCCCGATATAAAGACTGATTACGCTCATGTAGATGCAACTTGTATGTGGATGGTTAAGAATCCGGAGTGGTTTGACGTAATTGTTACCGATAATATGTTTGGCGATATTATAACTGATTTGGGGGCGATGATTCAAGGGGGTATGGGCATTGCTGCCGGAGGTAATATTAATCCTCAGGGAGTTTCAATGTTTGAGCCTATTGGCGGAAGCGCTCCTAAGTATACCGGCAAGAATGTAATAAACCCTTTAGCGGCAATTTGCGCTCTTTCAATGATGCTTGAGGGGTTGGGTGAGAGTGAGGCGGCAAAAACAATTGAAACCTCGGTTATTAAGGTAGTAAGGGAGAAACTAGATACTCTTTCTGCCGGAAAAATGGGCTATTCCACCACCGAGGTAGGCGATTTGGTGGTTAAAAATTTATAATTACCCAAATCCTTGCACCCCCGGGGTGCAAGGATTGGTATGAATAGGGGGGAGGATGAAGAAGAATGTAGCGGTAATCGGAGTAGGAGCGGTAGGCGCAGAAATTCTTAAGATTTTAAAACAAAGGAATTTTCCGGTTGGCGCCTTAAAAGTGTTTGCCCGTAGTGGGCGAGAAATAAAAATTGCCGATAGTATATATAATGTTGAAGCTATAGATAAAAGTGATTTTTCAGGAATTGATATTGCTCTTTTTGCCGGGACTGAAGGCGCTAAAGGCGCAAGCGCTCTTTATGCTTCCAAGTTTATAGAAAAAGGGGCGGTAGTAGTTGACAATGGCAGTGATTTTCGTTTAAAAGAAGATGTGCCTTTAGTGGTTCCTGAGGTAAATAAAGATAAAATAGCCGCTCATAAAGGATTAATCGCTAATCCTAATTGTACCACTATTCAGGTTGTTACCGCCTTAGGCGGCATATTTAAGGAGTTTGGCTTAAGCCGGATTATTCTCACCAGTTTTCAAGCAGTTTCAGGAGCCGGTAAGGGTGCGGCAATCGGCCTCTGGGAAGAGAGTAAAAGCCTGGTAGAGGAGAACAAAAATAATGATTTTGATTGTTTGAATAAAAAAATAAAAGGCGAACCGAAAAGTTTTGATTATCAGATTGCTTTTAACGTTATTCCTCAAATAGGCAGCTTTGGTGAATTTGGTTATACCACCGAAGAGATAAAAGTGGTTGATGAGGCCCGTAAGATCTTCGGGGATGATTCGATAAAAATATCGGCTACTTGCGTAAGAGTGCCTGTCTTTATCTCCCATAGTGAAGCAATTTATCTTACCACTCAGGATAAAGCCGGCTTCAAAGAGCTGGAAAAAGTATTAAAAAATTCTCCCGGTGTAAAATACCTGCCGGATAATTTATGCTTACCTATTGATGCTGAAGGCAAAGATGAAGTTTTCGTAAGCCGTTTGCGTTTAGACCCTAATCAGGAGAATTCTTTCTGGTTGTGGTGTGTTTCCGATAACTTAAGAAAAGGTGCAGCCCTAAACGCGGTTCAAATTGCCGAATGCCTCCTTTAAAGAAAAATATTTTCCTAGAGTTAGAATATGTGGGGAGTAATTACTTTGGTTTTCAGGTTCAGGAGAAAAAAGGCGCAAGCGAGATAACTGTTCAGGGAGTTTTAGAAAAAGCTCTAAAAAAACTTTTTCAACGAAAGATAAGGGTGATAGCCAGCGGACGGACGGATAAAGGAGTCCACGCCAAAGCTCAGGTAGTAAATTTTAAAGTAAATACTAAGATTCCCTTAGCAAGCATAAAAACCGCCTTAAATGTTTTTTTACCCCGGGATATAAGAATCAAGACAGTAAGGCGGGTGCCGGCTGATTTTCACGCCCGGTTTTCGATTAAGTCCAAAGCTTACCGCTACATAATTTTTCAGTGCAAAGAAGATTCGGTATTCTGGAGAAACTTTGCCTGGCATTTTCCTGCGCCTCTTGATTTAAGAAAAATGAGAAAGGTATCTAAGAAATTAATTGGCAGGAAAGATTTTTCTCTTTTTACCAAAAAAGCTAAAAACTATAAGGATTGTAAGAGAAAAATAAAAGATATTGTGATAAGAAAAAGATCGGATTTGATTTCTATAGATATAGAAGCTGACGGATTCCTAAGATATATGGCCAGAAATATCATCTCATTTTTAGTGAGGGTGGCCGACGGAAGCATTCCCCTAAAAAATATTTCCCTTATCCTCAAGGGAAAAATTTCCTACACCAACAGGCCCGCCCCTCCCGGTGGGCTGTATCTCTACAAGATAATATATTGAAGGCTTACCCTTGAGCGAAGCCAGGCTTCACTCATTGACAGGAAAGTTGTTTTATGCTATATTCAGTAATAACCATAGTTATGGTAACTACCATAATTGCATTATTGATTAAAGTACTAGTTGGTTTGCGGTAGGAGACAAGAAATGAAGTTGAAGAGTAAGAATGATAAAAGAAACCTGAAGTTAAAGTTGGTGTCTGCTCAGGAGATTATGAAAAGACACGGCATCACCTATCAAACGGTTAATCATTATACCAACTCCGGTTTGCTTCAGGTGGTAAAGAAAAAGGGTAATGTGCGCATGTATGATAAATTAGAAGTAAAGCAGAGGTTAGCTAGGATAGTGCAGCTTATGAGTGAAGGTTACCCTTTGCGATTAATTAAAAAACAGTTAGAAGGTGTTTAATTTTTACTCTGAGGTAAGATTAGGATGACAGAACAAAGGCTTACTCCCGAAGAACAGCTGTTAAAGCTGATAGAAAAAGATAATCAAGACGGAACCGGTGGAATTAGGCGGAGGAAAAGAT
>JAIWAR010000048.1:0-11520 GCA_048634245.1 Methanosarcinales archaeon
AATATATATAGTAAAGATCCTTGCCGTCTTCCGCTCTCTTAGATGAACCCGAAGAATTTACCCGATAAGGATACCCTCCCCGTAAAACATTATCCATGTAGGTACTCTTTACATATTGACTAAATTGGTTTAGGCCTGAGACGCAAAGACAATTATTCTTTAAAGCCTCAACGATTTCTTCGTTTTCCGCATCTTTTCTATCAAGGAAATCAGCGCTTAACCCTTTGGTAAAGCCCTTAATCAGCCGGGGCTTGAAAGCTGAACCAAAAACACTGTAAAAGGTGCGGCTCTGGCCTTTATCAAGCTTCCATTTAAAGAAACTAAAAGAACAGGGGGTCTGGCCGCAGGCTATCTGGGAGAGAGGAACTTTAAAGCTCTTTTTTAAGAAATTTATCGGGCATGAAAAAGAAGTATCCTGAGAAAACACCGCCCGGGGATCAACTATTATGTAGCCGGGTTTTATTTTGCCCTTATCCTGGTAAAAAGAATAATTAAAATTAGCCCCTTCAATATATTTTGTCTGGCTTACATCCCGGGGGTCAACCGTTAAGCGAAAAACAGCTAAATTCTTAGATATCGAGGCCTGCATCCAGGCTTCGAGAGTGCGGGACATTTTTTTTAAGAAAAAATTAGCGGCGCCAAAAGGAATAATTCGGCTAAGCCCGTCTAAGGCTTCCAGCTCCAAAGGAAACTTTCCGTTATTTTCAATAGTTACTTTTCTTACCAGGCCGGCCACCGGAGTATTAGGCAGGGTAAAATACTTAATATTTATATTCAAGCCTAGATCGGGATTGGCCTCTTTAATCTCCAAAGACGCGCTCTTTATTATCATTGACTCCCTGCCCTTGGTGCCGCAGCAAAGCTTAAATGGCTCATAAAACTTTGTTTTACCGTCCTCCTTGGCAGAAGTAACTTTTAAAAGGGTACGGAAGCCAAATGAAGAGGCAAAAGAATAAGCTTTGTTGGCCGGAAAAAACTCTAGAATCGCGTGGTCTTTATCTTTCAGGCCAAAACTCACCACACCCTGGCCCCGATTTACATAAAATACCCAAAGAGGCACGCCCCAGGCTCCGGCAATACCGGGAAGAAAATTAGAAAAAGGCGAGGTACGATTATAATCTTTTATGATAAAACTGCCATCACCGTTAAGTGAGTGTCCTTGACTCATACTAATACCTCTAAGGGTTAATTAATCCTCCGGAAACAATTAATTTTATTGCCTCCTCTACTCCTATATCCAGAGAGATCAAATCTTTCTCTTCGACGATAATAATAAAACCGGTTAAAGGAGATGGCGAAGAAGGCATAAAAACATTACAGAATTTTTTTTCTCCCCTTTCTTTGAATTCGATGGTATTTTTATTAGTGAGAAAACCTAAGGAATAAACCCCCTGGCGCGGATACTCTACTAAAACTACATTATGGAAATCTTTACGGGGAGGGAAAAAAAGAAAATCAACTATCCGCTTAATGGGAAAGTAAATTTTATTTACTAAAGGAATTCTAAAAAACAACCTCTCAACCCAACGGAAAATCCTCATCCGGGTGAGACGAAGAACCACTCCCAGAAAGAAAATAAGCAATATAACAATAAGAAACCCCAAACCGAGAATTTTATAGCCGATATATTGCTCAAGAAAACTATTTATATATTTACCTATGACTTCGTCGGCAAAATAAAAAAGGCCGCTAATAACATAGATAGTAATTGCTAACGGAATAGCTGCTGCCAGGCCGGTGATAAATATTTTTTTTAACATCTTAATTCACTATATTTTTTCTTTAGAAACCCGTAAGTTTATTGAATCTTACCACAAAAGTTACAAAAAATAAAGAAGAATAAAATAGAAAAGGCGGGTTAAAAACTTAATCTTTCCGGTTATTGACGATTTTATTTTCCGCTATCTTTTCTTTTGACGCTAAACTCTTTCAACCGCATAAGAAGCTTATCAATATCAACCGGTTTCTGAATAACTTCATAGTCACCTTCACTTAATCCCTGCTTGTAGAAAACTTCATCCGCGAACGCCGTTATCATAATTACATATATATCCTCTCTGATTTGTTTAAGAATCTTTAAAATTTCAATACCGCTTATGCCGGGCATTTTTACGTCCATAAGCACAACATCGACTTTTTGCTTTTGAAATAACTCAATAGCCTGAGGACCATCATGGGCAATAATCACCTCATAGCCTTTAAATTCCAAAATATCAAATAAATTGCTGCACAGCCACTTGTTATCATCGACAATAAGCACTCTCAGTTTAGCTTCCATAGTATTACTTATTTTTTGCCCAAAGGCAACCTAACAACAACAACCGTTCCTTTACCAACATCTGAGGTAACGGCAATAGTTCCCTCATGCTTTTGAATTATCATCTTGCAAATAGACAATCCAAAACCTATACCGCGAGCCTTGGTTGTAAATAACGGCTGAAATATTTTATTTATATTTTCAGGAATTATCCCTGTACCCGTATCTTTAAATAACATTTCGATAGACCCTTTCCCCTTTTTGCCGGCCTCTATCGTGAATACTCCCTTCCCGTTCATCGCCTCCAGAGAATTCTTAATTATATTATAAAATGCCATATATAGCTGGCCTTTATCTACGTTGACAAAAATTTGCGCTTTGGGCAACTTTTTTATCAATCTTACCTCCTTAGGAATCTGAGAAGCTATAACAACATCATTGATAATACTATGTATCTTCAAGGGTTTTTTTTGCGGCTCTTTCATCCCGGATAAACTAAGAAGGCTGTCAATAATCTCAATCGAATTCTTTATTTCCGCCTCAATACGCTGAATATGTTCACTTATTTTTTTATCAACTTTAGGTAATTTTAATTTAAGATAATAGGCGGAACTGCTTATAACATTCAGCGGATTCCTAATCTCATGCGATATGCTTCCTGAAAGCTGGCCTAATACGGCTAAACGTTCAGCAACGATTAAATTCTTCTGAGCCTGGCGCAATTCATTTGTCCGTGCCTCTACCATCTCTTCTAAATGCTCGCGATGTTCCTGCAAATCCGACTCCGCCTGTTTCATTTTTTCGATTAACCGGGCATTTTCCCATGAAATTGCCGCCTGATAAGTAAAAAATTTGGTTAACTCCGTCCTTTCAGGGGTAAAAACCGAATCCGCTAAGCTATTTTCCAGGTATAGAATACCGATCAATCTATTTTGTTTAATCACCGGAAGACAGAGCACAGATTTTAACTTTAACGCCTGCACCTCTAAGCTATCTTTAAATTTACCTTTTTCCGATGCATTTTCAAGAAGTACCACTTCGTGGCTGCGGTATACATAGCGAACAATTGCGTGACAAATATTTTTATACTCACTGAGATCCCTTGCCGTAGTTTTAACAATATGCTTTTCAATGATATGGCTTTCGGCACGAATAATTAAATCGCCGCTCTCTTCAATAATCAAATAGCCGTTTTGCGCGCCGGAACTTTCCAAAACCACATTCATTATCTTATGTAAAAGAACTTTTTCTTCAGTTTCTACCGGAATAACAAGACAGGATTTCATCAAGTAATCGGTATCTATATTGGAAAATTTATGTACCGGCTTAGCAATAACCGGTAACGGTGCCGAAGGTTCTTCTTTGAAATATTTGGAATACTTCTCTAATAGGGCCGCCTCTTTTCGCTTAGCCTGAACTTTTTTATATAAAAATGCCGCCTGCTTTAAAAATACGCCCGCGGTGCTTCTAAAAAACTGCTCTTGTTTCTCACCCCTCTCCTTATCAAGACACATCCACCATCTATCACGCCGGCATTTTCGTTTATCGCAAGTTTGATATTCTAAGCAAAATTCTCCTAATGACGAAACACCGGCAATAAATTCGCCTAAACATTCATTTAAATACCCTTCCAGGAAGTGATACCGGGAGTTAGCTGCCAAATCAAGCGCATCAAGATAAAGGCTTCGCGCTTCCCTTAGATCGCCGGTCGCCATCTCTAATTCGGCATAAAGCAAAACTAAATACGGCCTTAGCAAAGGGCCTAATGCCGCCCAGGTTTTAATCTTTTTTATTAACGGTTTAATATATTCGAACAATTTTTTTCTGCTTTTATATTTTATTTTATTTTTATGCAGCCTAATGGCATTTAAAGCGAGAAAGGCATACCACTGCCTCTTCAGCACATTATCGGTTAACCCTTTGAGATAACGCCGGACTTTTTGTAAATAATACTCGGCTTCTTCATATTCTCCAAAATAATAATGGACAAGCCCTCTATGGACGTAATAGCTTCCTGCTGAAGAAATATGGTTATCTTTTTCCCAAATTTTTATTTTACTCTCCATATCAGCCGAAACATATTCCCTTTTCATCGGCTCTATCCAACCCTCCCGTATGGCTTCCGCAAGCCGTACGGAAAAATACAGCTGATACTTATTGGAAAACTCAAGACATTCATCGGCGTATTCTTCAATCTTTGTAAAATCACTGCCCTGTACCTGAAGATTCCACATTAACGGCCCGTAGGAAAGGCCGGCATTATAAAGATCACCGGAGTTTTTCCCGCATTGAATAGCTTTTTGACAATAACTGACTATTTCTTCCGGATGGCTGCGGGAATGCATATTGCACCAGACAATACCATTCATTCCTCTGGTAGCTCCAAAAGTATTGGGATATTTCGCGCTTAGATTGCGGGCAAGGTCTTCATACTTAAAAGCTTTTTTAAACTCTTCTCTTTCACCTAGGTATAAAGCCATAATGGTAAAAGAATAAATAACCGATTCATCCATGCCTCCGGCTAAACAATGCAGAGTTGACATAACCGCCGATAAATATAATTGAGGGACCAATCCGGACATATATAAATCCGGGATAAGTTCACTATAAAATGCTAATTCAATTTTACTTTCTCTTTCTGAGGTAAACGGCATATTAAGAATTTTATTCCAAACATTGATATTTTTTGCCTCAAGTTCAGACATCAGGCCTTCGCATCTCTTCTCAGCTTTTTTAGGTTCCATAGGAATAGCTTTATTAAAATACTCCAGCCCGCGATTAGCGGTTTCAATGGCTTTGATAAAATTACCAATAGAAGAAAGGGAGGTGGTTTGTTCGGCCAGGCACTCTGCCCTATCCAGATTGGTTTTTGCATTGGTAAGCAACCCGTCCAGCAACTTTTCAGAAATATTATAATCGCCGCACATTAATTCCGTTTTTGCCGCTTTTTGGTAAATTTTAAAGGTTTTGTCATACTGCAGTTCCCAGCAATTCTCCGACAGAAGTTCTCTCGCCTGCCTAAAATATTCTTTAGCAGCTTCGGTGGCTAAAGCATTTAAAGCCTTATTCCCGGCATAATAATTTATATCCGACAGTATGTATCTATGCTTAATATCCAGTTTTTTCGGCCTTCCTAAATTCAAATGAGAAGCAATAGAGAAAATATCGTCGCTCTCCTGTAGATTATTTTTATCTTTGGCGGCGGATAGCAAATGTGTTCCTATTGCCCAGTGAATCTCACGTTTTTTATTCGGAGCAATCGCGGCTAGAACAGCTTCCTGCACACGATCGTGCACAAATTGGAAGTCATCTTTACTTTCCATCAAAAGCCCCTGAGCCAAAGCGGTTTTTAGTATCTCAAAGATATCCGATAACTTTGAATCTTTAACCATAGAAATCACTGCCGGTGAAAAAAGATTCCCCATACAAGCGCAGTATTCGAGCAGGTTTATGGTTAAAGCCGGCAGTTTCTTGACTTTAGCGCTAAAAAGCGAAACAACATTAGACGGCATATCTGATTGCCGTATTTTATCCAGATTCCATTGCCAATGCTTATTATTATCCAGAAAAAGCAAATTTTCATTATGAAGATATGATAAAATCTCACTTACGAATAAAGGGTTGCCTTCGGAAAGCCCGCATATAAAAGCGGATATCTCTTTAGTTTCCAAAAGAGATGAGTTAAGAATATAAGCTATCATCTCGTGGCAATATTTAGCATCCAAAGGATTAAGGCGTATTCTTTTAAGCGGCTGTTTATTCTCTTTAATGTTGCAGATAAGTTTTGCCAAAGGATGGGCCGCGCTAACCTCATTATGACGGTAGGCACCGATAAAAAAAAGATATTTATAGCTTTGATAATCGCTGAATAAATTTTCAAAAAAATCAAATGTCGCGGCATCGCACCACTGAAGGTCATCGATAAAAAGAGTTAACGGATTCTCTTTACTGGCAAGACAAGTCAAGAATTTGCTAAAGACAGAATTAAAACGGTTTCTCGATTCAACCGGAGGTAGGGGCTTAACTTTTTCCTGAGGCCCGATTAATATTTCCAGCTCCGGTATTACCTCTGTCATAACCCGGCCATTAATACCCACGGCTTCAACTATTCTCCGCCTCCATGAATCCACGCGGTTATCACTTTCGGTTAAAAATGTCCGGATTAGATTTTTTAAGCTCTGGATAAGCGCGCTATAAGGAATATTTTTCTGATAAATATCAAATTTTCCTGAAATGAAATAACCTTTATTCTCTACAATCGGCCGCTGAAGTTCCTGTATTAACCGGGTTTTACCAATACCCGGCAGTCCGGAGATAACTACCGCTCTAAAAGAGCCGTCAGTGGTGCAATTATATTCACTTAAAACAACTTCTGTTTCTTCGCTGCGGCCGACCATTTTTGAGACGAAGGTTATTCTATGAATATAATCGTATTTCCCCAAAGGAAAAGAAATCCATTTGCCCCCTTTTGTATATTCGTCGTGACACCGTTTAAGGTCAGCAACCAGGCCGCGCCCGCTTTGATAACGTTTTTCAGGCTGTTTTAAAATCAGCTTTGCGATTATTTTACTCACCATCTTCGGAACACGGGAAGCCAGCTTGCTTACGCTAACAGCTTCCTGGGCCAAATGAGAATGAATTAATTCTAACGGGTCTAAAGAGAAAAACGGGAGTTTTCCGGTGAGCAATTCATAAAGAATAATACCTAAAGAATAAAGATCGGAAGAAAAGCCCACCCGATGGTTTATGCGGCCAATCTGCTCAGAAGAAGTGTAAGCTAACGTTCCTCTGACAAAAAATTCTTCATATATAAAATAGCTTGCTTCTCTTACATCCAGAGGCGCGATAAAATCAATTAAACGAAGAGTAAGGCTTTTTGGATGAATTAATATGTTATGCGGTTTGATCCCGCCGTGAACGATTCCTGCCTCATGCACCTTATCTAATGCTTTAGCTAAAAAACAGCTTATAATAAAAAAATCCTTTAATGAGACTTTTTGCTGAGCCTTTCTCCATTGATCTAAAGGAATACCGTTAAAATATTCCCGTATTATGAACTGCTTATCTTCCCGCTCTTTAAAGGCTAATGGCCTTATCAGCATGGGATCGTTTAAAACTTTAAGTTGTTCAATTTTTTGACGGAAATGTATTTTTTGATGTTCAGAAAGATGCCCCAGTTTCAAAACTTTTATGATTAATGTTTTATGGGGATTTTCTTTATGAAATCCTTTGTAGGTGACTGCGTGAGGGCTTTCACCTAATTTCTCAATACATCTGTAATTTGAAATTGATTTTCTATGCATCTTTACCTTACCCGAATACCATCAATGTATCATACGAATAGAAAAAGGCAGGCTCATCTTTCAGCCTGCCTTTAGATAACTATAGACAATTCTATTCTTTTGCGATAGCAATTGTGATTGCTCCGGACATAATCAAAAGTAGGCCGATACAGCCCTTAACCAGCGCTAAAAGACTTGGCCACCAAGAAATAACTGCTGATAAGCCGATAATAATAAGTACAACACCGATAAGTACTTTAAGGCCCGACTTTGAGCATACAAAGCACTTTTTTTCATCCACTTTTTTATCTTCGACTTGTTCCGCCATCAAACACCTCCTCAATTGATTAAACCAAATATTCGAGACTAAACTTCGTTTACAATGGGTGAAACCTAGCTTCAATCACCCTGTTAATAAGATAATAAGTATTTTTTTACTCTTTGTCAATGAAAAATTAAGATAACTAAAACCCTTACCCGGCTAATGAGGCTTATATTCCCAGCGGGTTAATCTTCCCCCCTCATCAAAATAAACATATACTTTATCGGATTGAAAATACTCTGTAGGGTGGCGATAAAGAAGCCTTTCTTCTCCCAAGGGCTCAACTGTTTTTTTCGACAATACAGGTTCACCATAGGTGCGGATGAATTTCCCTTTAGCAATACCCTGCTTTAATCTCTTATTATTCAAATCCCTAAGCAACCTGTTAAAGAGCTTAGACTGACGGACCAAATAAGCTTCAATTTTATCCTGGCTGTACCCAACGCTCTTTAAAGTTTTTAGGCTTTGAGGGAGAAAACAACATCCCTGGAGACAGGATAAAACCAAACAACTTAATATTAGAAATTTAACTTTCACTTTTTGAGCTTAACGATTATGGGCGGCTAATCCATTTCCGGGGTTTCCAAGCCTTCCCAAATCGTTTCAATACGTTTTTTCAAATCATCGGTTGAAAAAGGCCAAACCGTCCTGCCGTAAAGAGCCTGGCTGATTTCTTTATAGGTCAGTTTATTCATACGAAAATCGGGAATTTTATTATCTATCTCCAGGTAATACCGCATAAGGGTAAGCTCTTTGCGAACCATCTGAGGAAGGAGAAAATGTTTACGCACATGGTTTTGGGCATTCCTGCCGAATTCTGCTCTTAACTTCTTATCTTTTACAAAAACCGCCATTGCCCGGGCAATATTCTTATATTCGTAAGGCCTTACCAAAAATCCATTAACCCCATTTTTTACCTGCTTAGAAATTCCGCCGACATCGCTTCCGATAACCGGAACCCCCTGCCACATCGCCTCAGTTACTACCAGGCCGAATCCTTCTCTGGTTGAAATATGGACAAAACAATCAGCAATAGACATAAGTGAACCGACTACTTCATCATTATTCTTTACATTCAAAAGAAGATGGATATCTTTATCGTTTCCGGCTAAGTGCTTAATTTCATCATAAATTTTACTGCCTTCAGGGTCATCGGCAGCGCTATTACCCATAATAATTAAGATCGGGTGAGTTCCTTTAGAAGTACTTTTCTTCATTAGCTTAAAGGATTCGATTATCCCCTTCTGATTCTTATGGATATCATAACGCGATACAGCCGCGATAATCGGCCGCTGGGGATCAATATTATATTCATTAAACACATCCTCTAAAGCCGCCAAAGCCTGTTCACGGCTGCGCTGTTTGTTTTTATTCCTTAAAGGATCTATTGAAGGGCATACCTCATAAGTGGGGATCTGAAGATTTTCTTTAACAAATTCTTTAGCGGTGAATACCGCACCGCTAAATTGATTAACATAAGGAAGCAGAAAACGCCAAATTCTACGGCTGGCATTAGAGGTATCGATATGGCAGCGCCAGAGTATATGCCCGTAAACATTACCGTTCATTATCATGGCGGCTGGCTGGGGATCATGCACGGTAACCATATGCCCGACAACTTTAACATTACGGGTATTCTCATCAATAGTATCTAAATAAGCGTGGAAAATCTCTTCAAGAGTAATCGACTGGTCAATCCCCTGAAGAAGATTATGGAATTTCTTGGTTACAGTAAAAAATTCCTCACTGCCCTCAATAACAAACCAACGGGCATCAATGCCTAACCCCCGGGCAAAGGGAAGAATACTCTGCAGCATCTCGGCAACTCCTCCGCCGACAAAGGTAGAATTTACATTAGCCCAGACCTTATTTCTTAAGGGGTGAGCAAGGAATTTAATTTCCTCCAACTCTTCCTTGCCAATAAAGGGTTCGTATAAATCGACATTGACGGGCTCAAGAGGGACATATTGGTTTTTATACTTTCTGCTTCGATCATCAAACATTGTTCATCCTCCTTAGTGTAAAAATTATAAGTTACCGTTTAATTGTAATATAGGTTTCTAGGTAGAGCAAGATTTTTTTACAAATATCTTCTCCCCCTATTATGCCTTTTTAGCCCTATGCCATGTATCTTTACAAGCCCTTAGAAAATACCTGTTAGTTAGAGCAAAACTTAAAGTCCTGAAAAAATCATAAAAAAAACTCTTTAATAAGAATAAAAATAATTTTTTCTTTTGTTTAATTTTTAAAATCATATACCATCTATTTCTAAAGCATAAAAATCTTCTAAACTCTTTGGAAAAACCGGCACTGTTACCATAGTGCCAACAGATAAGCTCCGGTACAAAAATTGACCTGCACCCTTTTGTTTTCAAACGCAAAGCCAAGTCGGTATCTTCAAAAAGAAAGAAAAAATTCTCATCAAAATAACTTTTTTCTTTTACCCTCTCTAAATACTCCCTTCTAAATACAGCGCAGCAGCTGTTAGGGCCGTCTATTTCCAGCGAATACGAAAAGTTGCCAACAGGCTTGCCTTTGCCGATATCATGCGACCGGTAAATAGGCGAAACATAAAGCCCGCAGGAAAATATTTTTTTAGTTTTTTTATCTATTATCTTAGGCGAAAATGAGGCTATATTCTGAGGAAATTTTTCTAATCCCTTTTTTAGCATAGAAAAAAAATCAGGCTGCAATTCCGTATCCGAATCCATAAACATCAGATA
Organism: Methanosarcinales archaeon; assembly: GCA_048634245.1. Classification (GTDB taxonomy): domain Bacteria; phylum Omnitrophota; class Gorgyraeia; order Duberdicusellales; family 4484-171; genus Susulua. The sequence continues at coordinate 10,585 of JAIWAR010000048.1, forward strand.
ATCTCCCCTGGCCGCTCTGATTCCCTGATTTCTTGCACAGGAAGTGCCCGTATTCTTATTATTTCGTATGACCATAACGCCGGGATATTTACTTTTTATAAAGCCCTCAATAGCTTCAGTTGACCCATTATCTATAGCTATTACCTCAATATCCTTCTCATCCCGGATAAATATTGATTCAAGCGCTCTTATCAAATAATCTTTACTGTTATAAGCAGTAATAATTATTGAAATCAACATATAGCCACAACAATCCCCTACTTTCCCTGGTTTTCCCGCTGCCGGCTTATTTGTTGGCAAAAAATAGCACTGGAGATAGCCACATTAAAAGAAAGTGGGGCTCCCTTCATGGGAATATGAACCTTTATATCCAAATGTTTCCGGATACCATAGCGTATTCCACCGCCTTCAGAACCCAATACAAAGCATAAAGGAAAAGGCAGGTTAACCTTATTGATATCTTCACCGCCATCAGTTATAGTGCCGGCAACCCAAAAACCGCACTCCTTTGCCGCCAGTATTGCCTTAGTAAGATTAGAAACTATAACCACGGGGGTAAAATTTTCTCCGCCGGAGGCAACATGCAAAACAGTTTCCGTCACACCGCAGGCCTCATGTTTAGGAATACCCACCGCAAATCTACCAAAACAGGCAGTCGTGCGGATTATTGCTCCTAAGTTTTGAGGGTCAAAAACCCTATCTAAAAAAATAAAAGATAGCTGCTCACGCTTAGGCCTATTTAATAAATCGTTAAAATCAGCATATCTAAACCCTTCCACCTCAGCTACAATTCCCTGCAGAGGATCAGCACGTTTAATTCTGTATAATTCTTTCTTTGAAACCCGTTTAGTTAAAACATGCGCGGACTTAATAAGGCTTTCGATGTGAGAGGCGGAAAAGTTTTCTTCCAGAAATATCTTTTTAATACTTTGAGGA
>JAIWAR010000049.1:0-11254 GCA_048634245.1 Methanosarcinales archaeon
GTTTAATTTTTACTCTGAGGTAAGATTAGGATGACAGAACAAAGGCTTACTCCCGAAGAACAGCTGTTAAAGCTGATAGAAAAAGATAATCAAGACGGAACCGGTGGAATTAGGCGGAGGAAAAGATTCTTTTTCGGTTTTAGCGGGCTAAAAGATCTAAAGTTTTCTTTAGGCAAAGGGATAGGGCGGTATTTAAAAAAGGTAAAAGCGGGTTTAAAAGAACCTAATTTAAAAGTAATAAATAAAATCTTTCTTATTCTGTCAGTAGTTCTCCTGGGTTATTCGATAATAAGCCTTATTTTTGGCCGTTATGATATGAGAAAAGTTTATAAAAATATTCAGCCGATAAAAGAGAAACGGCTTACCCAAAAGGTAAAAGCAAAAGAAAGGCCTTTTCTGCACTATCTGGAAATGGCCCGGCGCAGAAATATTTTTAGCCCCATACCGCTAAAAGAAGAAAGTGAAAAACCGAAAATCGAAAAAAAACAGCTTCAGGAGATAATGAAGGATTTAAAATTGGTAGGGATATCTTGGGGTAAAGAACCTATAGCTATGATTGAAAGCAAAAAGGAAAAGAGAACTTATTTTCTCAAAAAAGGGGACAACATAGGCCAGTTTAAAATAAGCGATATTTTAGAAGATAGAGTTATTTTAGATTACAAGGGAGAGCTAATTGAATTAATGTAAGAAAGAAAGATTTTTTAAAAGTTTAAAACATAAAATGAAAAAAACTACAGCTGATTGGAAATTACTGGGAGGGTTTAGCGCTCTTCTTTTTCTTATTGTTGTCTTAGGGATGATAGGTATTTTCCAAATACAGTCTTTAAATAAAACAATAGATAATTTAGGGGAAAAATACTTTCCTCTGCAGAGGGCAGCTTTGGAAATGAAAACTAGCAATAACTTGTATGTTATGGAGATACGAAATTATGTTTTTTGGAAAGGTTCCCGGTATCTTGAAGCTGTGAAAGCGGCTAAAGGAGTAGAAACAATACAAAAAGCAACTCAGGAGTTTGATGAGCGGTTAGCGGAATATTCTTTTTATCTGCAAGCAGTGCTTTTAAATTCGGAAGTAGCCGCCAGGTATCAGGCGTGGGTAAAAGAGATAACCGGGTTAGTGGAAAAGCTTAGGCTGACAGGTTTAAACATTATTAGACTGGCTGATAAAGGGGCTAAGCCGGAGAATATACACAAGCTAATGATGGTTTTTGAATCCCAGCAGTATAAAGTTAGCGATCTTCTTGAAGTTACTCTTCAAGAGTTTAATCTTAAAGCCATAAAAGAAGAGCTTCGGGCGGCTAACCATCGAGCGGCCCGGTCGGTTTTGCTTTTGGTTTGGTCGTTGGGTTTTGGGGTTTTAATCGGGGCTCAAACTGCGGTAGTGGTTTATCGTAACCGCAAACAGGAGAAGCAACGGCGCCAATACCTTACCCGAAAAATGATTACTCTGGAGGAAGAAGAGCGCAAGAGTCTTTCTTTTCAAGTTCATGATCAGATGGGTCAGGATTTAAGCGCTTTGCAGATTTATTTGGATCTCGCCGGTAAAAAAGTTTTTCCCGAGCAGGAAGAGGTAAAAAAAAATATATCAGAAAGTAAAAAAATACTTAGCGGGTTGATGAGAAAAATTCATAATATATCAGAAATGCTCAGGCCGCCGATTATAGACGCTTTGGGGCTAACTGATGCGATTGCCGGTTTGGTTTTGCAATACCGGCAGGCTACAGGAATTAATTTTATCTACCAAACCCCGAAAAAAAATATAAATTTGGCCGCTGAACACTCTCTCGTTTTTTACCGGGTTGCCCAAGAGGGAATGACTAATATTATAAAATATGCCCGGGCAAAAACCGTAAATATCTCTTTAACGGCTAAAAAAGGGGTTGTTTGCTTGGTTATTCAGGATGACGGCGTTGGCTTTGATTGCCGGGATTTTTTAAAACAGCCGCATCGCCGTCAAGATGACCGAATGAAATTAGGGCTTTTAGGCTTAAAGGAGCGGGTAGAGATTTTTGGCGGTTCTCTGGAAATTAAAACAGCGCCAAATAAGGGAACCCGTTTAACCATTAAACTCTCAGCTTAACTAAGTATTATGAACTTAAAACTTAAAACTTAAAACTTAGAACTATAAAAATGCCTATCTCAATTGTAATAGCTGATGACCATGATATTATTCGTGAAGGCTTAAAAAATATCCTTAAAGATCAGCCCGATTATAAGGTAATCGGAGAAGCCTCAGATGGAGAAGACGCTTTGGGCAAAGTTCGTGAGCTTAAACCCGATGTTCTTCTACTGGACATTTCAATGCCGAAGCTAAGCGGCTTAGAAGCAATTAAACGAGTTCATTATATCTCGCCAAAAACCAAAGTTTTGATTATTACCGTACATAAGGCTTCTACTTATATAATGAAGGCGTTTAAAGCCGGAGCAAAGGGTTATCTTCATAAGGAAAATGCCGGAGAGGATCTTTTACCTGCTTTGGGCAAAATTGTTCGTGGTGGAATCTATTTAAGTTCAGCGGTCTCTTCTTATTTGGTAGATAAAGCAACCGGCGATAAGCCTAAACAATCCGCCGAAGAAAGCCTTTTGACCTTTAGGGAGCAAGAGGTTTTACGCCTGGTAGCCGGGGGGAAAACAGCTAAGCAGATTGCCGATGTTTTATCCATCAGTCCAAGGACAGTTGAAAATTATAAAAACGCTCTTTTGAAAAAACTTAATTTACACCGGACAAGCGATTTGATTAAGTATGCCATTAAACATAAACTTGTAGATATTGATGAGTATTAAGTTAAAGGGGACAGCGACCTTTTTTAACAGACAATCCAGAAGTAATAAAAAAGGTCACCATTAAATTCGTGAGTAGAAAAATAGGTGTCTGTCCCTATTAAAAAGCAAAGGAGGCATAAGGAGATGTTGACGCGAAAGGGAATTATAGATATTTTAAGAGAGAAGCAGCCTTATTTAAGGGATAATTTTGGAGTAAAAAAGATAGGTTTGTTTGGTTCTTATGCGAAAGGGCAAGGAAAAAGGAATAGCGATATAGATATTTTCGTAGAATTCAAGAGGCCTATGGGGTTTAAGTTTATGGAGTTTGCGGATTATATTGAGAAACTTTTGGGCAGAAAAGCGGATATATTAACTTTGCCGGGCGTAAGCAGTATAAGGGTTAAAAAAATCAGCAAAGATATTAAAAAGAGTATAGTCTATGTCTAAGAGAGCAGACGCAGAGTTTTTAAATGATATGTTAGAGGCAATTAACAGAATAAATGCTTACACTGAAAAGATAAGCTACGAAAAATTTTTGCAGGATATAAAAACTCAAGATGCTGTAGTTCGTAATCTTGAAATTATGGGTGAAGCGGTAAAAGGAGTTTCCAGGGATTTCAAAAAAAAATATTCGCGGATTCCCTGGAAACAATTAGCCGGTGTAAGAGATAGGCTTATTCATCAATATTTTGGAGTTAATTATGATATCGTTTGGGGTATAATAAAAGAAGAGTTGTCTGACCTTATTAAGGAAATCAAAAAAGTCCGGGCAAAAGGATAAAAATTCTAAATCCTAATATCGAAATACTAAACAATATCAAATGAACAAAATTCAAAATCCAAAACAACTTAGAATATTGGAATTTAGTATTTGTTTAGAATTTAAGGTTTAGAATTTAGAGTTTTGGATTTAGGATTTAAAAATAGGTGTCTGTTTCCATTTTTGTCCCCCATGGGAGCTTGTGTCTTTATTTGACTTTTATATCCATAGGTGGCCCCTTATTGGCGGGTTAGCTCAAGCTGTTCCCATTATTGCATTATTCGTCCATTATTCCATTATTCATTAATAAACGCGCTTTAAGTAGTTTGTGCAAGGAAAACGAGTAGTTTTGCGGATAGGCAGATTTAAGGAAATATTGTATAGTTAGGATGAGAGTGGAGCAAGATGTATGTATGCAGGGACGGGTAACCGGTCGGCTATTGATGATAAAAATAGGTGTCTGTCCCTATTTAAAGCGGAGAAGAAGAGATGAAAAATTATAAATTACCGGGGTGTTCTTTTTTGAGATGCCTGCCATTGGTGTTAATTGTTTTTCTGTCTTTTGTCTTCTGTCTTTTGTTTTCTGTTTCTGCCTTTGCCGGGGCTTCGATTTCGCTATCCGGCGGCACTTGGGCAATAGGAACTAAGGGGCCGCTAAGCGAGTCGCAATCCGCCGCAAACCCCTGGACTGTTACCAATGATAGTCGTGGAACCGAAGATATACTGATCAATGTTAGCTCAACCGGAACCTGGACAGCATCAAATGATGGCACGCAAACCGTAATAGATGAATTTGTCCTTAGGGCAAACACGAGTTCAGGCCAAATAATTACCGCGAACAACTCAACTTTGGTTAGCAGCTTAGGTGATACGGGGGAATATTCTTACGGGTTATGGTTTAAAGCCCCGAAATCAGGCTCAGGAACCGGCCTGCACACCTTAACCGTAACCTTAACCGCGACGAATTGGGCCTGGTTTTGCGGCGACGGCGTGACTGTTGCCCATACCGCAGGGACTGTCGCGCCTGCCACTGCAACCATTACTTATGGAACTGTAACTTCTTCTCTTTCAGGAGCCAGTAAATGCTGGATAACCCAAAATCTTGGCGCTTCCCAGCAGGCAGCATCAGCTACCGATGCTGCCGATGCCTCCGCGGGCTGGTATTGGCAGTTTAATCACAAGCAGGGATACGCAGTTGGCCCGACACCAGCATGGACACTTACTTTAATTGTCCAAGACAGCAACTGGACAGCCGCTAACGACCCCTGTAGCATAGAACTTGGCTCAGGCTGGCGACTGCCTACTCTTGCCGAGTGGACGAATGCCATTGCAAATGACCCCTGGGCTAATTATACCGATGCTTATAACTCAGTTTTAAAACTCCATGCCGCCGGCTCGCTCAACACCAACAATGGCGGGCTGAGCGACAGAGGCAGCTGGGTCGATCTCTGGAGCAGTACGTCGATCGCCGGTGCCAGTGCCAACGGCAACAAAGTGACCATCAAGAGCGACGACTGCTACATGTTTGCCTGCAGTAAGGCTTACGGCTTTTCCGTGCGCTGTATTAAGGATTGACAATTTACCTCGTGAAGTAAAGGGGACAGCGACCTTTTTCTTGACACAGCACGTTGCTTTAGATAAAATATCTATATGCCAAGGCAAGCAAGGATAGTTATACCGAATATAGCTCACCACATAACGCAGAGAGGTAACTATCAACAACCTATTTTTGACCACGAAGAAAATAATAAACAATACTGCAAATGGATAAATGAATATGCCCAAGAGTATGGCTTAGAGGTAATAGCATATTGTCTAATGAAAAATCATGTGCATTTTGTAGTAGTGCCGCTTAAAGAAGATACTTTGGCTAGAGTATTTAACACAGTGCATATGCGGCACGCACACTACATAAACCGGCAAAGAGGAGCAAAAGGCCATTTATGGCAGGGTCGTTTTTATTCATGTCTGTTAGATGATAAGCATCTATACAGAGCGATAAGATATGTTGAGAATAATCCGGTTCGAGCTAAAATAGTGGAAGAAGCAGGTAAGTATGAATGGTCGAGCGCGAAAGATCACTTACAATTAAGAGAAAAACCGTTAATTAAATTAGAAACATATAAGGGCATAAAAAAAGATGAATGGAAAGAATATTTAAGAGAGGATGACCCTAAGATGAACGCGGAAATAAGATTAAAGACAAGCAGAGGGTTGGCGGTAGGGACGGAGAAATTTATTAAGAACTTAGAAGGTAAGCTAAGCCGCTCTCTGGAGTGTTTAAAATGGGGGAGGCCTAGGAAGAGCTAAAAAGGTCGCTGTCCCCTTTCACCCATGGCTAATATCAAATGACTAATATGCTATCAAGAACATCACGATGTCTTGTCTTAAATATGATCATATGTTTAGCTATGTCCATCCCGGCTTTTAGTGGTGACACAAATGAACGCCAACTCACAGTTCACCTAGAGGAAGCATTCAGCGCTAAAGTTTCTCTCACTCCTTTTGAAGGAAAAAAAGCTATAAAACCGCTTGCTGAAGTGCCGAACGTAAAAACCGGTGAAAGCGCTGTGGTTAAAATACCCGCCCAATACCTGCCGGGAGAATTTGTGCTTAGGCTTGACTATAGCGCTAAAGAGGGTGATCATCCTTATCCCGCCGAAAGAATCATTTATATCAACAAACAAGATATAGAGTTATCCGTAAACCCGCCTTACATCAATAATGACGATAAAACTAAATTTAACGAAGGTGAAATGGAAAATACGGTTTATAGCGCTTTTATGAAAGAAAACGGCACAAAACGCATGCCTTTAGATTTACTCAGGCAGTTTTTATTAAGCTATGACCGTCTGGAATCAAGTTTCTATGCTCAGGGGGTAGAAGAATTTGAACAGCGCAGGACCGAATATAACCAATGGCTAAAGGAGCAGGCTAAGATGCATCAAGAGCTTTATGTCAGCAGCTTATTTCAATTTCAGTATATATCGGCAATAGAATGGAGCGGCAGTGAAGATGAACGGCTTAACCAAATATTGGAAAACTATTTTGAGGGGATTGACTTTAGCGATTCACGCATTATCCGCTCACGTGAGATGTCCAAGTTTATGGATAGCTATATGAGGTTATATGGTATGCGAATTACAACCGATGAGTTGCGTGATTCACTGTTTACTCAGGCAGGCAGTGTTGCTTGTGAAAAAGCATCCCAAGGAGACCCTAAAGTCTATGGCTGGATGGTCGATTATTTTTATAATGGCTATGAAACCTACAACATAGAAAAAGGCATGGAGATATTGCGGCAGCATATCAATAATCCGGATTGCCTAACTTCAAAAAGACAAGAAATAATCAAGCGTTTGGAAGGTATGGTAAAGCTAGTTCCCGGAGTTTTATCGCCTGATTTTGTTATTAGCGCTAAAGAGGGCGATAATTTTGAGTTTCATAAATGGAAAGGTAAAGCACACTATAAACTCCTTTTGTTTTGGTCAACCAGTTGTGGCGGTTGCTATCAGTTAACAAAAGAACTTATGCAATGGCATAATGAACCCCTAAACAAAGAGAAACTTGATATTGTCACGGTTAACTTAGGTGAAACCGAAACCGAAGCGCGGATATGGAAAGACATAATAGTTAATTTCCCCGAATGGAAACATCTTTATGCCCAAGGAGGAGTAAATAGCCTTGTTGCCAACGATTATGCCATATTAAGCACCCCGGTTATGTTCCTCGTAGAGAGTGAAAGCAACCTCATTATCTCCTCACCCGATAGCTTCGCTCAACTAATAGAGGATTTGAATGCCGCCAACGCGGAAAACAAATTACCCGTTCAGCCCCTTCCATAGGCGCAAATCCGGAAGATTTTTACTTTTACCTCGAAATTAGTGTCTTAACTAGCGTTTAAGTAGTTTGTGCAAGAAAATCGAGTAGTTTTGCGGATAGGTAGATTTAAGGAAATATAGTATAATTGAGTTGATGTGGGGGCAAGGTTGCCCTGCCCGTTGAACAGATTGGTAATGTCCGATAAGAGAAAGAAAATAAAAATAGGTGTCTGTTCCTATTTAAAAAGGAGAGTGAGATAATGGGTTTAAAAGAAAAAAAAGTGGGTTGGTTAATTTGTTGTATTTTGTTTGTGGTGAACTGTTTTTTTTCTGTGGCCGGTTATGGTATGGGCCTGGAGGTTGACCCGGGAGAGATAATTATCAAGAATTGTCCCTTGGGCCGGAAAGCGGCAGTTTCGGATTTAGGCGGCCAGCAGATGAAACTAAGCATAAAAAATAAAGGCGCCTCAACCTATACCTATGTCATAGGCATTCTCTCTACTACTGAAACAACCGCTTCTCTTAAAGAAAGTTATAAAGATATTCCGGATATCTCCTGGATACAGCCGGAAAATAAAGAAGTAGAGATAGCAGGTAATAGCACTAAAACCGTAGAGCTCTATTTAAATATACCCAAAAAAGCGGAATACTATAATAAAAATTATCAGGCAGTAATAGAAGTAAAGAGCAAGAAGAATAGTCCTGAAGAAATATTTGTTTTGGCCTGTCAGCTGAAGATTTGTTTTTCTACGGTTTCAGGAGAGGAAGAAAGGTAAAAAGAATCTTTCGTTCCTAAGAAGCAAGAGACAAAAAAGTGTAAAAACTGCAGCGGAAATAAGTAGCGGTAAGGGCGATTAGCGTTTGAGTAGTTTACGCAAGGGAAACGAGTAGTTTTGCGGATTGGCGAATTTTGGGAAATGTAGTATAATTAGGTTGACGTAGGGGCAGGGTCACCCTGCCCGGAAAAAAGGGCACTATATGCAGGGACGGGTAACCGGTCGGCTATTGATGATAAAAATAGGTGTCTGTCCCTATTTAATAGCGGAGAAGAAAAGATGAAAAATTATAAATTACCAGGGTGTCCCTTTTTAAGATGTCCCCCATTGGTGTTAATTGTTCTTCTGTCTTCTGTCTTCTGTCTTCTGTTTTCTGTTTCTGCCTTTGCCGCGCTTTCAATTTCGCTATCCGGCGGCAGTTGGGCAATAGGAGCTAAGGGAGGGGGTGTAACAGATACCCAGGCTGGTTGGACTATCACCAATGATGGCGGTGAGCCCGAAGCTGTTCATATCTCTGTGGCTTCCACAGGCTTGTGGACGCCGGCGGCTACCGCGGCCCCAAATAACTTTGTATTAAAAGCAAATTCCGCCTCCGGATGCGAGGCGACACAGGTTGTTACCGGCTCAACCACGGGTTTTATATTCTTACCAATCGACGGCACGCATAATTTAAATTTAGCCTTAACTACGCCTGCAGGAGGAGAAACCGGCCTGCATACCGTAACCGTAACCCTTACTGCTGCGGCCTGGACGATGAATGAAATCGGCTGTAACAGCATTCCCGGCTGGCACTGGTATACCACCAATGGCCGAAGCGCCTGCTGGAGCAAGATTTTAGCCAGTTCTGTTAGCTGGAATGAAGGAGTTGAATTCGGGGGTAATGACAGTAATGACCCCGGAGCCTACACCCCTGCTTCCGGATATACCCTGCCGGAAAGAATGCTGGCGGCAGCAACCGGTGAATGGTATAAAATTGTATCCATTGTTGACGGAACAACTGTCACTTCTGCCCATAACGGTTCTGCCGGCTATTCTACTATCTCCGCCTTAGCTATTGCCGATTGCATAGATGGAACAAGAGACCTTTGCACCGGATCGAACTGTCTGGGGTCTGACTGGGATACAAACAATAGCGCTCTGCGTACCTGGGCCGGAGCGGCGGGAAAGTCCGCCCTGCCTTACTTAGACACACCTGAAGGAACTTCCCAGGGCGACAACGACTTTTGGGATGCCTGTTCACAGAATTCAGGCAATGATCTTCCTCTTGAATGTACTGACGGGCTTTTCTACTACAACAGAAGCGTCTGTGGAAGTGGTCGAAGCTACTCTTGGGTGGCCGCTGTCGGCAACAGTGCTGGCACCACGTGGGGCTTTATCGCCCGGACACAGGGCTACGGTAGCTGCGGCTCCCAGGGGTCCCTTAATACTGGTGATAACCGCTCGTTTCGGGCAGTTGTGCGCCCCTGATAATAGGGACAGACACCTATTTCTGTTGACATCACATCTACAAAGAAGTACAATTTATACATGCCGCGAATTGCACGTATCATTGCAGTAGGATATCCTCATCATATTACCCAGCGGGGAAATTATCGACAAAAGATATTTGCTGATGATACCGACCGGAAAAAATATATATCCCTTCTAAAAGCGGAAAGCAAACGATATGGTCTAATAGTATTAGCCTATTGCCTTATGCCAAACCATGTTCACTTTATTGGAATCCCTGAAAGAGAAGATTCAATGGGGAATGTGTTTAAATACGCCCATATGAAATATTCACAATATTATAATAAAAAAACGCGCGCAACCGGACATTTATTCCAGGGACGATTTTTTTCTTGTATAATGGATGAGCTGCACACCACGGCATGTACGCGTTATATAGAAAGAAACCCTGTACGCGCGAAAATGGTTAAAAAGCCTTATCTCTGGAAATGGTCAAGCGCAAAAATACATTGCGGAATAGATAAATGCGATGAATTAGAGGTCAACAAGCTTTTTGATTATATTGAAGAAAAACAAAAAGGCTGGAAGGAATTTATAGAAACATTCGATAACTCTAATGAAATAAAACGAATAAGACAACAGACCAGAAAGGGGAGGCCTCTTGGGGCTAATGATTTCGTAGAAAGGCTTGAGAAAAAGCTTAAAAAGGTTTTAAGGCTAAAGCCTAAAGGCAGGCCAAGGAAGAATCTCAAAAAATAGGTGTCTGTCCCTATTTACCTATTTACCCGTCCAGTCTTTTATAGGCGCAAATCCAGAAAATTTCGATTTTTCCCTTAAAATTAGCGATAATTAGCGTATTAAGTAGTTTGTGCAAAGAAATCGAGTAGTTTTGCGGATAGGCGATAATGCTAATATAAGGTATATTTATAGTAGCAAAGGCGGAAAAAGATGAAAATAGGTATGGGTTTGACTATTCTATTTCGCGTTAGGGTTATTATCGGGCCGGAAGCCGCTCTATTGCGCGTCTTGTTCAAGGTAAGGTAAAAATGATGGTAAAAGATGAAAAGCGAAAAACCAAAAGGTAAAAAGCAGGTTTTGAAAAAAGGAAGAATAGCACTGGCAGCGGTTCTTTTCCTTTTTACAGGCCTTTGTTTAGCTTTTATCGTTAGCAGCCTTAGCTATACAAGTGAAGGGCAGACAGTTGAAACAATAATTCATAAATCTCCTTTGGCCTGGTGCGCGGATGGAGCCGGCGATTATCTTTTACCTGAACTTGCGGCAAATTCGGTGTATGAGCTCACAGAGGCGATTAAGACTAAAGGCCCGATAAAAACTCTTACCGCCACCTGGCAGTTTAAGGGAGAAGTAAGTTTAGAAGTAAGCGCCAATAACGGCCGGGATTACACTCAGGCAGCCTACGGGGTACCGCTAGATTATAGAGGGCAGGACACAGGGGATCAGATTAAATGGCGGGTAACACTTGGAGCCGATAGTGAGCTTACTGAGATAAAAATTGCTTATACCGATATAGAGGGTGAAGGCGGCACTTTTGGCAGTCCGGAACTTTCCGGGTTTAAGTTTAGAAAAAGTATTGTCATCGCGAGGGATGATAGCGAGGAAGCAATTCCAGAAGGAGATTTATTCAACTATCAAATACCCATATTAGTTTGTCAATCAACCAATAC
>JAIWAR010000050.1:0-10990 GCA_048634245.1 Methanosarcinales archaeon
GCCTTTAATGAGGTAAATGAGGCTAAGCAAGAAAAAGAAAAATTAATCAATGAAGCCTGGAGAGTATATAATCAAAAAATTCCTCAGGCTAAAGGTGAAGCCTTGAAAATGGTCAAAGAGGCTGAAGGGTATTCTCTTGAAATAGTTAACAGAGCCAAAGGTGACGCTAAAAGGTTTTTGCTTCTCCGCAAAGAATATGCCCGGGCCAAGGAAGTAACCAGAAGGCGTCTTTATCTGGAGCATATGGAAGAAATCTTAATCAAAGCCGGTAGAAAATATATCCTTGACCCTGAAGAAAAAGGGATTTTACCTTTACTAAAGTTAGAAAATGAACAATAAAAATATAAGCTTAATTATCGCGGGTATAGTTTTAGTTCTTATTTTAATCGGCAATCCTTTTTACATTGTTGAAGAGGGCAAACAAGCCATAATTACTCAATTCGGCCAGCCAATAGGTGACGCGGTTACTGAGGCCGGGTTGCACATTAAAATACCCTTTATCCAAAAAGTTACCACTTTTGAAAAAAGAATGCTGGAATGGGACGGCTACCCTACTCAAATACCTACTAAAGATAAGCGCTATATCTGGGTTGACACCACAGCCCGCTGGAAGATACAGAATCCTTTAAAGTTTTTTCAATCAGTTTATGATGAAAGAGGAGCTCATGCCCGGCTTGATGACATAGTTGATTCAGCGGTAAGAGATGCTGTTACCTCTCAAAATTTGATTGAGCTGGTGCGTTCAACTAATAAAATAGTAGAAAATTTAGAAAAGGTTGAAAAGGGCGAGGAGTTTATTGATGAGGGTGCCTTAGCCACAATAAAGATAGGCCGTGATAGGATTCGTAAAGATATTCTAGAAAAAGCAAAAAAACTTGCCCCTCAATATGGAATTAAACTCATTGATGTAAGAATAAAAAGAATCAATTATGTCGAGGAAGTAAGGCGTAAGGTCTATGAAAGAATGATTGCCGAACGTAAACGCGCCGCTGAACAATATCGTTCCGAAGGTAGAGGTATAAGAGCTGAAGTAGAAGGGCGTACCGAAAAAGAACTTAAAGCTGTCCTATCAGACGCTTACCGAAAGTCTCAAGAGGTCAAAGGAAAAGCTGATGCTGAATCTACTAAGATTTATGCTGAGGCTTACAATAGAGACCCTGAGTTTTTCTCTTTTTTAAAAACCCTGGAAACCTATAGTAAAACTATAGATAAAAATACCACTATTATTCTTACTACCGAAGGAGAGTATTTCAAGTATTTAACTAAGACCTCTCCTTAAAACATCTTTCCCCTAAAGGTTAATAAAAGGCAGAGCGATGAATACAGCTATTTTGCTCATTTCTTCTCCCGACCAAAAAGGCATTACCGCCGCCATTACCAACTTCATCTACCAAAATAACGGCAACATTGAACACGCCGATCAGCATATCGACTCTCAATCCAACACTTTTTTTATGCGCGTTGAGTGGTCCCTGGAAAGTTTTAAGCTTGCCGAGGATAAGATAAAAGAAAGTTTTCTTCCTTTAGCTAATCAATTTAATATGAACTGGGAGTTACATTTTAGCAATACTCCTTCAAGAGTGGCAATTTTTTCCTCCCACTCTAACCACTGCCTGTATGATCTTCTTCTTAAATATAAGCAAAACTACTTTAATTGCCAAATACCTTTAATCATCGGCAACGCTTCCCAGACTAAAGATATAGCAGAAATTTTCGGCCTAAAATTCGTTGAATTCCCCAAAGATGCCAACAACAAAGAAGAAACGGAAAAAAAAGAAATTGCTCTGCTTAAAAGCGAAAATATTGACACTGTGGTCTTAGCCCGATATACTCAGATTTTAACCGAGCAATTTATTGATCGATTTCCTAATCGAATTATTAACATTCACCACTCTTTTTTGCCGGCCTTCATCGGAAGTAATCCTTACCGCCAAGCCTATAGAAGAGGGGTAAAGATTATTGGCGCTACCAGTCACTATGCTACTAAAGAATTAGATGCCGGCCCAATCATCGAACAAGATACCACCCGGATAAGTCACCGTGATTCAGTAGCCGACTTAAAAAGAAAAGGGCAGGAATTAGAGAGAGCGGTATTGAGCAATGCCCTACGCTTGCATCTGGAACGAAAAATACTGGTCTACGGCAACAAAACCGTTGTTTTTGATTAATAGAGATAAGAAAGGAAAGGAATGGAAAAGAAAGGAAAAAAGATAAAACTGGGATTAATAGTTAGTCTTTTGATATTTAGCCTCACTGGCTGCGCTCCGGCAAAACCCAAAAAGGATAAACTTATTATCTGGCATTGGATGACTGACCGGCGGAATGCGTTTGATGAGCTGGCTAAAAGATATAAAGAAGCAACCGGACAAAATGTAGAATTCAAGCTATTTTTTCCTCCGGAAATATACGCTCAAAAGGTAATTGCTGCCGCCCGGGCAAAAACTCTACCCGACATATTCGGAATCTTAGGTGAGAGAAAAACTCTGGCTTCCTTTATTAAAGCCGGGTACATCCTAAACCTCTCTCCCTATATGAGCAAAGGAGAAGAAGAAAGCCAGCAATGGAAAAACAGTTTCTATCCCCAAACTCTAAAAATAGTAACCTTTTCTGAAAAAAACAATTATGGCGTCTCTGCAGGGATCTACGGCGTTCCCATTGACACAACAATTATGCAGTTTATCTACAACAAAACTCTGTTTAAGAAAGCGGGGTTGAATCCGGCTAAAAGCCCTCAAACAATAGATGAATTTATAAACATGGCTCAAACCGTAAAGGAAAAGTTAGGCCTCTCCGGCTTTATCTGCGGCTGGGGAGAGGGGTGGTTGCTTAATGCTTTAGCTACTGAGTGGGCAATAAATACTATGGGTGAAGATAAATTTCTAAAAACAATAGAAGGAAAGGTGCTTTATACTGACCCGGAATGGATAAAAGTCTTTTCCTTATTTGCTAAGTTAAAAGATTCGGGAATTTTAGCTTCTAACATCGCAACAATGACTAATAAAGAGGCTGAAGCTGCTTTTGCCAAAAACAAGGCAGCTTTTTCATTTAATGGCAGCTGGTCGGTAAATGTCTATAAGCAGCTCTGCCCGGAGTTAGATTATGCTTTTTTCTCGCTACCAAAAGTATCCGGTAACCATCCGGTAAAAGTGTGGGGGGGTGCCGGTTCTTCATTCATGGTTGATGCAAAATCTTTGAATAAAGAAAAAGCGGTAAACTTTTTAAGATGGCTTAGCGCCAAAAAACAGCAGAAGTTCTTGGCTAAAGAGACTAACAACCTGCCGGCAATCAAAGGCGTTGAAGAAGAGTTGCCGCCGATGCTTAAAGGCCTGCTCGGTACTCTGAAAAACCTAACTCATCCTGATACTTGGCCAAGAAATGAAGACTCCCGGGTTATTGAAATCATGAACCGAAGTTTGCAGCAAATTGTTATGGGCCTAAAAACCCCTCAAGAAGCCGCCCGTCAAATACAGAGAAAAAAGGAAAAGGTATCACCCAGATGATTCTTAAAGAAAAAGCCGCAAATTTCTCATTTATTCTGCCGGCACTGGTTATTTTCGCTATCTTCTATATCTATCCCTTTTTCTATAGCTTTATCTTAAGCTTAACAAAATATAATATAATCGGAAAATTCAGTTTTAAGGAATCTTTTGTCGGTTTGCAAAACTTTAGAGACATTGCCGGTGATAACGGCTGGTGGAAATCAATGTATAACGGTGCTTTTATTACCTTCTGGGCATTAACCTTTCAAAACATCTTAGCTTTTATGCTGGCCCTATCGGTAAGTAGAGTGGTAAGAATGAATAAGTTTTACCGGGTAGTCTTTTTTGTTCTTCCGGTTTTATCGGAAATCGTTATCGGTTTGCTCCTGCGGCGCTTAATGCTCTCTGAACCTACGGGAAAAGACGTACTTAATCACCTATTAAATAATTTTGGGTTAGGCTTTATGGCTCAAGATTGGATAAGCGGCGGGAGGGTACGTTTAATCACCGCCCTGGTCCATTGCTGGAAAGGTTTTGGCTGGGCATTTATAATCTTTTTGGCCGGCCTACAAGGCATACCTGAGCAGTTATATGAAGCCGCCAGGATTGATGGGGCGAATGCCTGGCAGAGTTTTCGTAAGATAACCATACCTCTTCTTATGCCTGTTATTACCCTGATTATGGTTCTTACGATTCTGGGAACTATGTCCGCCTTTGCCATGATTCTGGCCTTAAACCAGGGAGCCGGAGGAGAAACTACGGTTCCAATAATGATGATATATAATCATCTTGGAACCGGCTTAGCCGGGCTCGCCTGCGCCGAAGGCTTAGTTTTGGGAGCTTTCCTGGTAATAGTATCCTTTACAATGTTTTTCATCTCTAAAAAAATAAGGAAAAAGTATGGTGTATTACCGGACTAAAAAAATAATTACTTTAATAATTCTACACGCCTTTCTTATGAGTGTAGCCCTGAGCTGTGTTTTTCCTTTTATCTGGATGATAAATACTTCCTTTGAGACCAATGCTGAGTTTGACAGCGACTATGGCTTAAAGCCTCCTTCAAGCTTTAATTTAGAAAACTACAAAAAAGTTATTATTGAAAGCGGATTCTGGCGCTATTTTTTAAATAGTGTGTTTTATACCTTTATTACCGTTGTTTTAATCGTACTCATCGCCTCATTAGCGGCTTATTCTTTTTCCCGGCTGCGTTTTCCCGGAAAAAATATTATATTTTATATGTTCCTGGCCGCGATGATGATACCCTTGCCAGCCGGATTTGTCCCGGTATATGTATTATTGCAGCAGTTTGGGCTCCTGAATAAAACCGGCTATGTCTTAGCAATGAGCAATATGGGCCTCTCAATAAGCATCTATCTTCTAAAGACCTTTTTTGATCAATTACCCCGGGACTTAGAAGACGCCGCCAGGATTGATGGATGCAACAAACTGCAAATATGGTGGAATGTAGGCTTGCCTTTGATTACCCCGGCATTAGGGGTTGTTGTAATCTTTAACGCCTTAAATGTTTGGAATGAGTTTGTTTTAGCTTCAATCATTTTTGTAGAAAAAAAACATATGCCCTTACAAGCTGCCTTGATGCAATTTTCCGGTGAACAAGTAACAAACCACGTTTTAGTTATGACCGCCTTAACCGTTACGGCTTTACCGATAATAATTTTGTATATACTGATGCAGAAACAATTCGTTAAGGGTATAACTGCCGGAGCAATGGTGGGATGAGAATAATTGTAGGGGCGATTCATGAATCGCCCGTTAAAAGAATAAAATGAAAAAAATAAAGTTAGTATTATTTTTCGGTTTTTGTTTTTTAATGTCTTTATTTAGCGTATATGCCGAAGATAGTTCTTCGGATTATGTAAATAAAGCCTGGGCTCATCTCGGAAAGCGAGAATTTGAAGAAGTCCACAAACTTACCGATGAGTGCATTAAGAAATTTTCAGGGCAAGCGCAAATACAGGCCCGGGGCTTAGGAAATTTTCCTACCAAAGGAGAAGAAGAAAATTTTAAAATAATGAATAATGTTGCTACTTGTTATTTTATCAAAGGCGAAGCTTTTATGCGTGAAGGTAAGGCCGAAGAAGCAAAAACATCCTTCACCAAGGCAATTAACTCCTATCCTTATGCTCAAAGTTTTGATCCCCGGGGATGGTATTGGTCAATAAAAGAAAAAGCGGAAATTACCTTAAAAAAACTTGAGACCGGCCGGATAGAAGAGGAGGAAGAAACAGAAGAAGTGGTAATAAGTAAATTTACGCTCTATGACCCGGGAAAAGAATTTCCGGTTGATTACTCCCGTTACGGAAAGTTTCAAGATATCGGCGAAGAAAACTATAAATATATTATTATCAACCCCATTGGTTTAGCTAAGGCGACCGGGGAAGGAATATATCCTAATACGACCTCGGTTAAATTTGACCCTGGATTTACCAAGGTTAGAAAAATCTTATTTAAGCTTGACCACTGGAAGCTTTTAAACAGCCGGGATTTAAGTACTGCTTTTTATAAGTGGAGCATAGTTCCGGAATCAGAGCCAATGAAGCAATTTGCCCGGGCCGACATCTTAGAACGCAGCGGCCTGATTAAGCACGCTATTAAAGCTTACTATGCGATTTTAGTGCACTTTCCCCGCAGCTACGCCTGGACTTACTGGCATACCCCCTGGTATGTAGGTAAGGCAGCGCTTTATCGCCTAAGATACCTTTTACGAAATAACCCTCAATTTAACCTTAAGCTTGAGGGGGGAGAAATTCAGATAATTAATGGCTACGATAATAATATCCGCAACGATATCTTTTTAGTTGACCCCGGAAAATTGAGGCCTCTTTCCTTCTGGGAAAAAAAGTTTGCGTTTGCCGGATGCGGGAACAAAAAAAGAAAACCCGGGAAAGTTATTGATACCCGGGGAGGTGAAAGAATCAAATTAGTCAAGTATGAAAGCGGGGATTGGCAATTATTGGTAGATGACAAACCCTTTATGATTAAAGGAATTACTTATGGCCCAACCCGGGTAGGAGAATCCCCTGATGAAGGAACCCTGCAAAACTGGACTACCCAGGACTTAAACAAAAACTCTCTTATTGACTCACCATATGAGAGCTGGGTCGATAAAAACCGTAATAACAAACAGGATAAAGATGAAATTGCCGTAGGTGACTTCCAATTAATGGCGGAAATGGGAACAAATGCCTTAAGGGTTTACTACCAGCCTTTTGAATTAAATAAAGAAATTTTTCGGCAAATATACCAAAAATATGGTATATATATAGTAATAGGTGATTTTTTGGGAAAATACGCTCTGGGGAGTGAAGCTGATTGGCAAGATGGGACTGATTACGATAACCCCCAGCATCAAGAAAATATGCTCAAAAGTGTAGAGAAAATGGTTCAGGAATTTAAAGATGAGCCTTATGTACTTATCTGGCTGTTGGGCAATGAGAACATCTACGGATTTGGGTGCAATGCTGACAAAAAACCGGAAAGTTTTTTTAAGTTTGCCAACAAAGCGGCTCAACGGATAAAATCTCTGGATCCCCAAAAAAGACCGGTAGCAATTGCCTCCGGAGATATTTTATATTTAGATATCTTTGCCAAAAACTGTCCTGATATAGATATCTTTGGCGCTAACTCCTATCGGGGAAGATACGGCTTTTTAGATCTTTGGGATGAAGTAAAAAGAGTGGCTGATAAGCCGGCGATGATTACCGAATACGGAACCGCCTCTTTTGCCTCAGGCTATTCAGAAGAAGAGGCTGAGGACTATCAAGCCCTGTATCATAAAGATTGCTGGACCGATATTAGCTGTAACTCTACAGGTTTTAACGCCGGTAATGCTTTAGGCGGTTTTGTCTTTGAGTGGCTTGACGAATGGTGGAAGTCCTATGAACCGGCTTACCACGATAAAAAAGGGGTTGCTGCAGGCCCTTTTTTAGATGGATATTATCACGAAGAGTGGTTTGGCGTAGCCGGACAGGGAAATGGAAAAAAATCCCCTTACCTGCGGCAGTTAAAGCCTGCTTACTATACTTATAAGGAACTTTGGAGTGAGAATTAAAATTATTATTAACAGTACCCCTGCCGTTGGCGGGGGGTCAGTGAGGAGGAAGAGATGCGTAAAATATTTCTAAGCATGATTTTGGGGGCGATTTTTTGCTCAATAACTCTAGGTGCTTTTTGCGAGAAGTTAGAAACAGATTTTTATATCTATGCTGATAAGAATTCACCACTCAACCATTTTATTCCCAGCGGCTGGATGGGTGACCACAATGACATCCGTTTCAATGATCAGGCAACTAATGAGGTGGCTACCGGAGCAACGTCAATTAAAATAACCTACACTGCCAAGGCTTCTCAGGGCAATAAATGGGCCGGTATTTACTGGCAATCCGCTCAAAATAACTGGGGAGAGAGAGAAAGCGGTTATGACTTAAACGGCCTTAACAAACTGGTTTTTATGGCTAAAGGCACCCAAGGCGGTGAAGTTATAACCACAATTAAAGTCGGGGGAATAACTACTAATTCGGCTACCGGTGAATCAGCATCTTTTCCCGACACCCTTAATGTTGAATCCGGCCCAATAAGACTGACTAATGAGTGGCAGGAATACTCAATCAATTTAGTCGGTGAAGATCTTTCTTACGTTAACGGCGGACTGGCAATAATTTTCAAGGCTGATCATACTGAAGGGGAGCAGGAAATATATATAGATGATATTCGCTACACCTATGACCCAGACTTACAAAAAGAAAAAACAGGGGTAAACTTTCCTTTTTATGTCTATGCCGACAGCGGCTCTTTAGATAATCACTTTATTGCCAGTGGTTGGATGCCGGCAACCGCGGCTCAAGATATAAAGCTAGACACTAATTGGCAAAATTACCCTTTTAGCGGTAATACCTGTATCCGGGTAGGGTATAAGAACAACTCCGGAACCCGTTGGGCCGGAATTTTCTGGCAAAATCCGGCAAATAATTGGGGGACTGTACCTGATGCCGGTTTTGATTTGCAAGGTGCAAATAAACTCATCTTTTGGGCTCGCGGCGATAAAGGCGGCGAGTTAATCACGGAGTTTAAGGTCGGTGGGCTTGCCAGCGGGGAGCATTTTGATTCAGATAGCGCGAGTATTAGTCAAACTCAATTGACTAAAGAATGGAAAAAGTATGAAATTGATCTGCGCGGCAGAGACCTTTCATATATCATTGGCGGTTTTTGTTGGGCAACAAGTATTGACGTAAATGATCCTGAGGGTATTGTATTCTACCTTGATGAGATCAGATACGAGAAATAGTTCTTCTACAGCCAAATGAAAAAAACTATAGGAATTTTCAGTATCTTGGGGATTATCTGCTGTTCTTTAAGTGCTATTGGGTTTTGTGCAGACAAAATTGACATAAAAGCTACCAAAGCAGGCGGATATTTGCTTTATGTGGACGATGAGCCCTTTTTGATAAAAGGAGTAGGGTATAACCCTACTCCGATAGGAAAAGGGTATGATTATAATTTCTTTGCCGACCCCAATAAACCCTGGCTCGTTGACGGTAAGCTAATGAAGCAAGCCGGGATAAATTGTGTAAGAGTTTATTCACCGGGTGACAACATAGAAAAGGTCAAAGAGTTTATAAGGGATATGCATGAGAAGTTCGGCATCTATACCCTGATGAGCGATTGGCTAGGTTTGTGGGATTATCCCCGGGCAAATTATGCTGATAAAGCTTTTAAGGTTAAAACCAAAAAAAGAATTCTTAATGTAGTTAAAGCTCTAAAGGATGAGAAAGGCCTTCTTATGTGGATTCTCGGTAATGAGAATAATTACACTTTTTCGGGTAAAATTGGTTTCTGGACCTCTGAGGAAATAGAAAAAATTCCTCAACCGCGCCAGAAACAAATACGAAAGGCTGAAATCTACTATACTTTTGTCAATGATTTAGCTAAAGAGATGAAAAAAATCGACAAGACCCATCCCGTAGCCCTGGGAAACGGGGAAGATGGCTTCCTTAGCACTGCCTCCGATATCTGCACTGACTTTGATGCCCTGGCCATAATTCTTTACCGAGGTAAAAGTTTTGGTAACCTCTTTAATAATGTTCGAAGTTCCTTTGATAAGCCGATTTTACTCTCTGAATTCGGCTGTGATTCTTATAATGCCTACAAAGGATATGATGACCAGGAAATCCAAAGCGAATTTCTGATAGCTCAATGGAAAGATCTTTACAAGGATACCGCTTTTAGCGGAAATGAAAACGGTAATACCCTCGGAGGAGTAATCTTTGAATGGAGCGATGAATGGTGGAAGCACAATGAAAGTTATGAACAGGGCTGGAATGTTCAGAATAAAGAAGCTACATGGTCCCACGGTGCTTATTTCCATGACATAAGAGCCAAAGACAATCTAAATATGAACGAGGAGTGGTTCGGAATTGTAGCCCTAAATGAAGAAATCCAGGGTGGTATAAATAAACGAGAGCCTAAAAAAGCTTACTACGCCTTGACTGATTATCTAACCAGCCTTGAATTCAAGACTCCTGCTGCGGAGTAAAAGCTTACCTTGCATATAAGCCCCGTTAGAAATTCCAAACATCCGTGATGTCTTATCTCTAACGGGGTAAATAAACCTTCCCGATGTTTTTTTAATTTGGTATAATGGTAAGATGAAGAATTACTGGCATTTATCTTTAACCCTGTCTCTTCTCGTTCATCTTGCGGTAGTCAGCGGAGCCCCAACCCATATCGCGAATATTTTTTCAAAGAAAAAATCAGTGGTAAAAAAAGACCCGGTTAAAGAAATCAGAATCTCACCGCAGCAGATAGAAACTATAATCAAAAAACCTCTGCTTAACCCTGAAACAAAAAAACCCCTTCCTTACGTCAAGAATATCCTGAGTAAATTGCTTCAAGATAAAAACTTTTCTTCTCTGCAAAAGCCTAAGTTCTTTGAGGAAAACATAAAAGCGATAACTTTTACCGACATCCCTAAGGAAATAGCGAAGGCATTAAAAAAGAATCCTGCCTACATGAGTTATTACCACTTAATCAGAGAGAGAATCAAAACCAATGCTTACCATAACTATAACGGTATAAAAAAAGGAGAAGTTTTAGTAAGCTTCCTTGTAAAGAGTGACGGTTCGCTAAAAAGTGTTAAATTCGATCCCCAATCAACAAAAAGTCAGGCTTTAACAAGTACGGCTTTAAAAAGCGTGGAGGAGTCCGCGCCTTTCCCGGAATTTCCCGAAGAATTAACCAAATATTCCCATCTCCAATTTAGCATCTCAATATATTTCAAAAACAACTAACTGATCAAAGCCAGGCTTCACTCAAAACAAAGCTTAGCTTTAACGCCAGAGAGGGGTTGACATTTCTATCTAAGATTGCTATTCTATTTACCCCGTTAGAGATAAACGGTTATCTATGGATAACCTATCTCTAACGGGGTTAAAAAATATCAAAAAGATGATAAGAAAAGCAGTAGTAGACGGCCAATTTTACCCTGACCAAGC
>JAIWAR010000051.1:0-10957 GCA_048634245.1 Methanosarcinales archaeon
TAACTTCAATAGTCTTTTCTGCCTCAATGAGCTCAGCCTTTAATTTTTTCACTTTATCTTTAAAAGCCTGGCTAAAATGCGGGCAAGCGTAAACTTTAAGCCCCTTTCTTTTTTCCAACAGTTCCCACAAACCTCCGGTATGGTCCCAATGGTCATGAGAGATAACTGCCATTTCTATAGAGGATATATTTATATTCAAATTCTGCATATTATTAAACAAATACTCTGCCTTTTCTCCGGTGTCGAATAAAACCCGGTTATCCACTAGGCAGGAAAACCCCCAACCGGCGATAAATTTATCGCTTACAACATCATTATTAAAAACAATTTTAACCTCCACCTTTTATACACCCCCTCAATTATTTTCTAAAAAAAAATAAATGTTATCAGAAAAAGTTTCCTCAACAGCTTTTTCTTCGGCAAAAGTTGTGCCGCTAAAAAAACTTACAGCCAAAAGTACTACAGCAAAAAATATACCTGCTTGGAATCTAAATAGTTTATAAATTCTCTTATACGTAATCTGTCTCTTTCATTTCTTCTAATACCTCATCCAACACACCTCTTATCTGTCTCTCATCTTGAATACTACTTGTAGCTTTAACAACTTTGCCATTTTTAAAATAGACAGTAAAAGGTAACCCTCTAAAGAAAGCACATTCCGGTAAACCCCTGATAAAAGAAGCGGTGGGAATATCAAAATCCATATCTCTCATTTGCACATGAGGATATCTCGATTCCAATTCTCCCATGATCTCATAAACAGGAATGCACATCGGCCCCATTCTCCCGCAGCAAATCATAACATTGGCATTGCTTCTCAATAACTCCTCGATTTCCTCTCGACTCTCTAAATGCTTAAGATTCGTATCCAACATCGCTACACCTCCTTTAATGAAACTTAGTCCGCCAGAGGCGGACTGTAGCTCGAATTAAATCCCTCCGAGTTTAGGTATGAACCTTCATCCCCTCTCTTAATAACAATACTTTGTTCTCTTTTCCTAATTGACATATTCACCCTATCAATTTTTATATACTGCTTTGATTATTTCCCGATGCGTTGAAAAAGGAATATAGGGCATTTCTTTATGGCTGACAAATTTAGCTTCTTTGACTTCTTTATTCACGGAAATATTTTCTTTTACGACATTAACCGCATAACCAATAACCAGCAAACTTCCGTATTTTCTGGTCCTCTGAACATAAACTCCTATCAATCTGCTTATTTTACCTTCCACGCCCGTCTCTTCCTTCAATTCCCGCAAACAGGCTTTCTCCGGAGTTTCATTCGATTCCACAAAACCGCCGGGCAACGCCCACTTGTTCATACCCGGCTCAAGATTCCGCCTGGCTATAAGTAGCTTACCTTTCCTGTCAATTGCCGCGCAGGCCGCGACCGGTAAAAGATTCTCGTAATGTATCCATTTACAACGGGAACAAAACTTGCGGTAACGCCCATCTATCCACTTTCGAAGTAAAAACCCTTTACATAAAGGACAAAACTTAAAATTACTCTTCATTATCTTTTACACACTCCGTCATCAGAACATGGCGGTGTATCGCAACGTTCAGTCCTTCCGCAACAGGTTTTTCCTGAAGAAAGATTATTTTTTCTCTCATCAGAAGAATAAAAATCCCTACCCTTCATAATTACACCAATACCCGCGCTGATTATTCTTTTTACCGCCTTATCACATTTAGGACATTTTTTTAAAGGCTCATCGCTTATATTCTGAAACTTTTCAAATTTATACCCGCAAATTTTACATTTATATTCATAAGTAGGCATTTTACCGCAGCCCCCTTTTAAGTTTAAATCTCATCATAGAAAAAAAACTCATATAATCTATAATTAGCTTACCGCTTAAATGATCTATCTCATGCTGTAAAACTCTAGCTAAAAGGCCTTTTGCGTTAATTTCAACAGTTTGACCTCTCTCATTTAACCCCTTTATAATTGCTTCGTAAGGCCTTTCTATATCAACACCGATATCAGGAATACTCAAACACCCTTCTTCCATATTATCAGCGCCTTTGACCTTAAGGATTTCCGGATTAGCTAACTTTATAACTTCCCCCTCAACCTCTGCCACAATAAGTTTTTCGAGAACGCCGATCTGTGGTGCGGCTAACCCTATGCCGGAAAAATGTCTCATGGTAAAAAGCATTTTTTCGAAAAGTTTTGTTTCTTTATCGGTAATTCCTTCTAGCTCAATCGCATTCTTTCTTAAGACCTTATCGGGATATTTTCTTATTACTAATGGTTCCATATTATTAACTTTCATTTGAGGCATATTCGGGGGACATAATACTTATTCTTTTTTCTTCCTACGCCTCGCCCTCTTTTTTAAGATCTATCTTGAGGACAGGTTCTATGCGATTTTATCAAAAATAATTTTTATACGCATTGAGGTTCTTTTTTATGCCTTATAGGTAGTTTTGCTGTATTTAGGCAGACATTAAAATTACCCATTTTTATTTTTTTGCCTTTATTGCTTCTCGCAATAATATACTGACCCCGTAAATTTAAATTCATTATTAAATTCTTTTCGGAACTATAGGCGTTTGCCAAATCAAGGCCTTTCCTGGATAAAACAAAAACCGGTATTTTTCTTGATAGCTGCACTATCGCCTTTTTACCTATAATTGTTCTGACTTCCTTTGAGGCGCAACTCCAAACCATATCAGCATACTTACTTATTTCCCAAATTCTCTTTTTGTTTATCCTCGTAGTACATAAAGCTAAGATAGTCAGGGATATTCCCGAATTACTTTCGATTTCTTTCAATCTTTTTAACGATTCATCCATTGAAGCGTTAACTGTTACGGCAATGTTTTTATAACCGAGGGATGCCGCTTTCTTAACGCCTTCGGCCTGATCAATGCCGGCATTCTGAAAAAGAACGTGAGAGCCGGATTTCTTAAGCCGTTCTATGATACTACTTATTGGGGAAGTATAAAAAATACCGTTCATGCGGGCTCCTATACCCTGCACAATCTCGGGTTTTTTTACGATTACCGTTCCCGCTCCGTCACATACAACACAAGCTGCATCAATGACTCTCTTCCTTAAGGCATACATCAATATTTCCGACGCACCATACGGTATCGCTATATCGTTTCTTGATAATTCTCTTTGGCTTGTAAAATGCCCAAATTTAGCTATCTTTTCATTGACCAAATTAAGTATAGACTGCTTAAGTACATCAACACTTTTAGCGCGCTTTATATCTCTATAAAAAGCCTCGGCTAAAGGACAATGCGTCATATGAAAGGCCGTTGCCTCTACCGCCTTACCGTCACATATTAAAACATATGAAGAATAGAACCGTAAAATGTGAGCATTCTTGCAGCGCGACTTCTCGTTATTGAGTTTATCCAATAGTCTTTTTAGCGCGCGTTCCATAATCTTTTGCATTCTTATTATGCATTAAAATTATATCACCAATCTGACACCTCACTTTTTAGGCTGGTAACAAACAATGCTTTTTAGAAAGAATGTCCTTTGCCGCTTTGTATCCCTCTGCTATCACTTCTTTTCCCCGGTAGAACTCTAATGCGGCGATATATCCAATATCAGGATATATCACCATGTCTGCCTCTTTTATTTTCGACTTTGCTATCTCATATTCCATAGCGTAAATTGCTTGTAGTATAACCTCGAATATACCTGGGGTATCCGGGTCTATCCCTTGAGTTCCCTTATAGACTTTTGCCGTAAATATACTGATAAATTTTTGGAAGTCCTGGATTGTATCTTTATTTTTCCGGATAAGTTTATTAATTTTACTATTTAATACTTCTAAAGCCACATTTTTTCTGCCATAAGCAAAACCACTTGTGGCAGGAATTTGTTTCTTCGACGTTGATACAAATGATTTTTGTTTTTTCGCGGAACCAGGGGATCTTCTTCTTCGTGGATTATGAATTACATTACAAGCAATAACGAATGTCGCGCCCATATTTCTGGCTACGCTTACCGGAACAGGATTTACTATCCCGCCATCCATTAGAAATCTATTATTAAGTTTTACCGGCATAAATATAGCGGGTATAGAAATACTTGCTCTTACCGCATCAATTACTGACCCCGTTTTTATTGCCACTTCTTCGCCCGTATTAACATCCGTAGCCACAACAGTTAAAGGAATCTTTAAATTCCTAAAGTTTACATCTCCTATTAGAGCCTTCAAGAGTTCTTTAACCTTTTCGCCATGGATAGCTCCCTTAAAAAATAAGACTAAGTTAGGGTCGGCTAACCTAATTAATTGTTTCCAATCAGTACTTAATACAATTTCTTCAAGATCTGTTATTTTTCCACCCCTTGCATAGCAGGCCCCGACAAGCGCACCCATGCTTGAACCGGCTATCATATCAATAGATATATTTTTCTCTTTTAGCGCCTTTATTATTCCAATATGCGCAAGTCCCCTTGCCGCGCCACTGCCTAAGGCTAATCCTACTTTTAGTTTTTTTTTATTAAAAAATCGCATCAATTAAAAATGTCAAGATTTCCGCCGAAGACGGATCCGCCTCTGGAGGAAAAGGCCTGATCCCTTTTCTTTCTTGTTATGCATTAAAATTATATCACCAACTTTACACCCCACATCCCGGGCGATTACCGGACACTTAGCCATAAACAGGAAAAAAATTGCTCTTTTTGCCCCGGATAGGGCTTCAAAATTTCCCTGCCCTTTACTGATAACCATATCCGCTTTTCTATAAATGTTTAAAAAATTTTTCGAGCATAAAGAGAGAACTGTTCCCGGAGCATCAGAGCCGCTTGAAATTATCTCGGCTTGTTTGTCAATACCGCAGCTAAGAGCATCCTGGGCTAAGGCATCGTTAATAATGGGTTTCTCTTTAACCGCGTAAATAATATTCTTACTATTATCAAAGCTTTTTATCTCTTCTATCAAGATCCGGTCAAAAACTACTTCTCCGGCATTATCTGCTAAATAAAGAATAGTTTTTGCTTTTTTTAAAGCGTTCTTAAACCGCGGGTAATCGAATAACGCCTTTTTCTCTTGCTTTATAGCTTTATTCTCTTCATCGAGAATTTTTGCTAATTCTCTATCGACATTTAAAGAATTTTTTACGCCATAATCGATAATATTTCCGGCAATAGCTAATTCAACTGCCATTAGTAATCTGTCCCGGGAATAACGCACTTTCTTTTTTAGTTTTCCGTAAATATTCAACGCGCGCCTATTACTTTTCTTTTTTATCTCCCTGTAAGGATCTTCCTTTTTAGCTATTTTTCTGACCAATCCATAAAGAATTCTGCCCATTTCCGGCGGAGATGAGGTTAAAGAGAATTTTGGCAGGGCTTTAGCCAGCTCATTTAATATTCTTTTTTGTGAACTTTTACCAGCGCCGGCTATTTTTGCGGCTTCAAGAGCTTGTCTAAAAAAACAGGGAATGCAATCTAAGTAGGTTTTCATTTTTTATGCTATCCCATCTTGTAATATATCCCAAATTCTAATAATCTCTTCTTTTGTCTTTCCGTTGGAATATTCCACTACTGTCTTGCCTTCTACCATTGCTCTTACTACAACTTTATCGAATCCTATTTTTCCGATAAACTGAACATTATTATTTTGACAATATTTCTCTATTTTTTCTGTCATCTCTTTATTCAAGTCATATTTATTTACCACCAACTTTACCGGAACATTAAAATGTTTTGCGGTTCGCATAATCCTGTCAGCATCATGTAATCCTGATAGAGTTGGTTCGGTTACTACTAAAGCGCAATCAACACCTGATAAAGAAGCAATAACAGGGCATCCTATACCGGGAGCTCCATCAATAATAACCCAATCATAATTTTGACTTTGCGCGATTTCTTTTGATTTCTGCCTCACTAAAGATACAAGTTTACCGGAATTTTCAGAAGCTATACCAAGCTTCGCGTGCACCATAGGCCCAAAGCGTGTATCAGAAATAAACCACTCGCCTGAAATATTTTCTTCCATATTTATAGCGCCTACGGGACAAGCAAAACTGCAGAAAGCGCACCCTTCGCAAGAAATAGCATCTACGTTAAAATTTTCATCTATCGCGCTGAAACGGCAAAGCTCTCTGCATTTTCCGCATTGCGTACATTTATCTTTATCAATAATCGCTGTTACACCACTCCTGAATATATGCCTTTCTTTTATTTTCGGATCCAGCAGTAAATGCAAATCAGCGGCATCAACATCGCAATCAGCCATAACTTTATTTTTGGCTAAAGCGGCAAAACTTGCGGTAATTACAGTTTTGCCGGTTCCCCCTTTTCCGCTAATAATTACTATTTGCTTCATATGAGGTCTTATTCCATCTTGCCGGAAGCGTCCTGCGCCGCTATCACAATCGGATACATTGTAGGCACGCTGGTTAAAAAGGGATGTGTAGCTATCTGCAATGTTTCCAATTCCGTAGAAGACATTCTTTTCTGAATCGCAAGGCCAATAAGATTTATCATTTCCCCGCAGGATATCCCTCCGGCCACCTGGCCGCCTAAAATAATTCCTGATCTGCGGGAAAAAATTAATTTTACTTTAACATTACTTGCCCCGGGCAAAGTAGCGGGATGCTTATCCGTGCCTTGAGCATTACCTATTACTATTTCAAAACTTTCTTTTCCGGCGCTGTTTTCCGTAAGCCCTGCCGATCCCAGTGCTAAACCGTTAATGTAAGTGGAATAAATGGCAATTGTTCCTTTACACTCCTTAACTACCTTCAACTTATAAAGATTAGCGCCGGCAATTCTAGCTTCAGCAGCAGCGGTAGACGCGAGCATAACCGGTGTATCACGACGAGTATAAAAATCTTTTTTACCGGCACAATCGCCTACGGCGAAAATATCCGGATCACTTGTACGCATATATTCATCCACCCATACCCCTTTTCCTCTGCTTAAATTCAATCCGGCATCAATTGCCAGTTTTGTGTTGGAAACCGAGCCTACGCCTAAAATAATACTATCAATTTCTATTACTTTACCGCCGGATAAACGCACTTTTTCGACTTTATCGCTGCCGATAATTTCCTCCACGCGAATATTGGTTAACACGTTTGCCCCTCGAGCTTCAAGCCTTTCCCGGGCAATTTCCGAAAACTCTGTGTCAAAAGAATTAGCCAAAAGATAAGGAAGCATTTCCGCCAGATAGACGTTTAAACCGCTTATCTGAGAAATCTCATCGGCAAATTCTACTCCGATAAATCCTCCGCCAAGCACTAAAACATTTTTTGCTTTCCTGATTTTTCCTACACAATCCTTTAAATAATCCATATCCTTGTATATAGGATAAACCCCTTGTTTATTAACACCGGGGATGGGAAGCGCTATAGGCACTGACCCGATGGCAAGGATTAACTTTTCATAGCCATACTTTGAACCGCTTTTGGTAATAATTTCCTTTTGCCGGCGGTCTATTTTTACCGCCTCATCTACTACAATCTCGACATTATTCTTTTCTAAAACCGCATTCCCCAGTTTATTATCGTCGGGGTTTTTTAAACTGGCAAACATATATGGAATGCCGCAGGGAATACATCCATTACCTACGCTTTTCATTAATAAAACTTTCTTATCCGGATAATACCTTTTTACCGTTACCGCGCTTATTATTCCCGCGGGGCCACCTCCTATAACTAAAACATCCGCTTTTTTTTCCACAAAAACCTCCTTTATATAACTTCCAGCATTACACACAAACCGTGAATAACCTCAATATTATTTTTCCGGCAAAAATTAATAGCCTCCTCACTCTCCGCGCCCGGCTGAAACCACACTTTAGCTATCCCTTTATCTTTACACTCTCTAACAATCTTCGTAGTTACCTGAGGGGGCGTGACAAGATTAACGACATCAACACTGACGGGAATATCTCTAACGCTGGAATAACAGCTTAAGCCATCAATCTCTTTAAATCTGGAATTCACAGGATATACCCCATACCCTTTTTCTTTTAATTTTCTTAAAATACGGTAAGCATATTTGAACTCATTACGAAACGAACCGGCAACAGCAAAAGTTTTCTGACTCAAAAAATCCTTAACTAAATTTTCCACTTCTAATCCCCTCAAATAATTCCTTAAATTTTTCCCGGTATTGGGGCAGGGCATTAACAATTGCCGTGCCTTGTGAATAAATCATCGCTATTTCTTTTTTAAAAGGAATTCGCATTAATACCGGTATATTCCCGTTTTCGCAATACTCATCGGTTTTTTTATCTCCCAAATCCGAACGGTTGATTACTACACCAAAGGGAATTTTCATTTTTCTCAATACTTCGACCGCAAGGATTAAATCATTCAAGCCAAAAGGTGTAGGCTCGGTAACCAATACGCAAAAATTGCTCTCCTTTATTGATTCAATGACCGGACATGATGTGCCCGGCGGGGCGTCGATGATAACAGTCTTATTAACATCTATTTTACTTTTGACTTCTCTTATCAAAGGCGGTGCCATCGCAGCTCCTATTCTAAGCCTCCCATGCACAAACTCTATAGGACCCGCGGTCCCCGTTTCCATAACGCCAATGTCATTGCCAACTTCTGTTATGGCACCTTTTGGGCAAAAATAACTACAGGCGCCACACCCATGGCAAAGATCCGAAAAAGTCAAAATGCTTCCTTTTCTGCTTTCGTTAGGGGCAACCACTGCAATCGCGTTATAAACGCATACTTGGCGGCATTTACCGCAATAGTCACATTTTTTTTCATCTATTTTAGGGACAGGAATGTAAACTTTTTGTTTCGAATCTATCTTTGGCTTTAAAAAAATATGGGCGTTAGGTTCTTCAACGTCACAATCCAAAAACTGCACGTTTTCACCGACAGATAAGGCTAAATTCGTTGCTATTGTTGTTTTTCCTGTTCCGCCTTTTCCGCTGGCAACTGAAATAATCATATGTTTAATAAATTAACGGTGAGCTATTACAATTTCTTGAAATTCACTTCTACACTCTTCTATTTTAAATTTCTTATTTACTAGGTACCTTGAAACATCAATTAAGCTAACCTGTTCAGCCTTATGCTTTCTTCCTTCACTGCTATGAATTTTGTCAATTACCCTTAATCCTTTTTTACTGAAATCGCTTAACACAATTTTACATTTAAGAGAAGCAACTCTTATTAAGCTATCTACAACTTTAAACGGATTTTTAAGGTGATGTATTAAATTAACTGAAAAAATTGCATCAAAACACCCATTCTCAAAGTTTAGCTGTTCAGCGTTTTGTATTACAAAATCGACTTGTTTTTCTAAACCCAAATATTTTATATTCAAACGGGCAAATTCTTGCTCTTCATTTGAAATATCAACACTGACAAAATGATATCCCTTTTTTGCTAAAGCAACCGTTAGATGGCCCTTTCCTGTACCGACTTCCAATATGCTGCCACAAAGAGGCTTAGCTTTTTCTATAATAAAGATACGTTCTTTTTCAATGTCATAGCCAAATTTCCTATAAAGAACTGCTCTCTCAAGATATCTTTCGTAGTTTTCTATTACCGCTTTTTCCAAAGCTATTCTCTTACCATTTTTGTTTTACACTTAGGACAATTCACAGAATAACAAGCAATTCCCTGTCGATGCGGTACCTTTGCTCCACAACTTGGACACACACAATATCCTCCCAAGCCCGCGCCGGGACGATTTCCGCCTCCTCTGCCTTGTCCACCGCCTCTTCCCATACCTCTTCCTGATCCCGGACCTTGGCCCATCGGCCCTGTTCCATCTCCTCTTGGCATACTACACCTCCTTAATGAAACTTATCCGCCTTAGGCGGATGTAGTCGAATTGAATCCCGAAGTCGCGTTGGGTAAATGTCGAAGAGATTTACCCAACATCCCCAGCGACGAGGGACACATTAAAATATTATTCTTATTTAGTACCAAAATGTGAATCAACACTCGGCCCCTGAGTGGATTTTAGCTCACTTTTATTATATTTTTCTATTATTTCTCTAATGCTGCCTGACAAACCTGTGATCACTTCTATTCCGGCTGCCTTTAATGTTTGAAAAGCGTTAGGGCCAACATTTCCGGTTAACACCACTTTAACATCTTTACTTATTATGAATTGGCCCGACTGAATACCGGCGCCTCCCATAGCGTCAAGACTGGGATTCTGGATTGCTTCAAATTCCAGAGTCTTTGTGTTGACAATAATGAAATATTGGCATCGTCCAAACCGAGGATCAACTCCGGAATCTAAATTATCTCCCTGTGAAGTTACACAGATTTTTTCGCCTGAGGCGGATTTCGTTTCGCTGCACATAATACCATCTCCTTTTAATTAATGCTCACAATTCTCCTCATTAGGATTGTCGCAGGCAGTCTTTTCTATTCCATAACCTTTTCCTAAACCCGGCTTGCATAAACTTTCACCACCTGCCAAGGTTCCCTTTTTAAGTTTTTCTACTATCTCATCAATTTTTCCGCTTATACCCACAATTGCTTGAATACCATATTCGCTAAATAGTTCTGCTGCCCGCATACCCATACCGCCGGCAATAATACACTTAACCTCTTTTTTATGTAAAAATTCCGGTATAAATCCTGGGTGATGGCCTGGATTATCTATAACCTCTTTACTTAAAATCTTGTCATCCTCAATGTCAACAATAGTAAAAGAGGGACACCTTCCAAAATGAGCGGATACAAAATCTCCTTCCGTAGAAATTGCTATTTTCAAAATCAACCTCCTTCTAAAAAATTACGAAATAGACAGGATTAGAAAAACTCTATTCCTGCCTATTTCTCATTACTTTTTATTGTCCTGGGACTCCGGGTTGGACTCTAATTCTTTTATGCGCGCGTTTATAGCACTAATTTCATCTTGCATAGCTTTAGTCTGCTCTTTCAACATCTGAGCCTCTTGCTGAGGACTAGCCTCCGGTCCATAATATGGAGCCGCAAGATAAGGGTCTCCATAATAAGGATTAGCTGCTCTTTGAAAGCCAAA
>JAIWAR010000052.1:0-9674 GCA_048634245.1 Methanosarcinales archaeon
TTAGAAATAAAGAAATACTTCGGCTAACGGACGAAGTAGTTAACGGCGAGGTTCAAAATATAAAACTGCCTCTTGAGCGGTATAAAAGAAAACTTAAGGAAAAAAAAGCTGTTATCTACGTTGGAGGTGCTTTTAAAGCTTTTTCTCTGATAAAGGCGCTTGATTACCTGGGAATGAAGGTTGTCGTAGTAGGCTCGCAAACAGGCAATAAAGATGATTATAGACGCCTGAAAGAGATGTGCGGGGAAGGAACAATAATTGTTGATGATGCCAATCCGCTGGAGTTGTCCAGGTTTATGCTGGAGAAAAATGCTGATATTTTTATCGGCGGAGTCAAAGAACGCTATCTGGCTTATAAGCTCGGTATTGGTTTTTGCGACCACAACCATCAGCGTAAAATCGCGTTGGCTGGTTTTGAAGGAATGCTTAATTTTGCCCGTGAAGTCTATTCGTCGGTGATGAGCCCGGTGTGGCAATTCGCGCCTCAGAGAGAAAAGGCAGGATGAATTATGGAAACAGAGAAGAAATCTTATACAGCTGTCAGAAATCCCTGTAAGCTATGCGCTCCGCTGGGAGCAAGCCTTGTTTTTCGGGGTATCAGGGGTGCTTTGACCTTTTTACATGGTTCTCAGGGATGCTCGACATATATACGCCGCTATCTCATTAACCACTTTAAGGAACCGGTTGACATCGCGGCTTCCAACTTTTCTGAAGAGACGGCTATTTTTGGCGGGAGGGATAATTTATTGACGGGCCTTGAGAATGTCTGTAAACAATATAATCCGGAACTTGTTGGTGTAGCAACTACCTGTTTGAGTGAAACTATAGGCGATGACGTGCCAATGATTTTGCGTGAGTTTCTTGCGAAACAATCATCTGATTTTGTTCCAAAAATTGTTTATGTTTCAACACCGAGTTACGCGGGAACTCATATGGATGGGTTTCACGCGGCAGTAAGCGCTGTTGTCTCAACTCTGGCATCAAAACAGGAAAGGCCTCAGGGAATCGGAATTTTCCCCGGGCTGGTTTCACCGGCGGATATCCGGTATCTAAAAGAGCTAATAAGCGGCTTTGGCCTTGAGAGTGTTATCCTGCCCGACTATTCAGAGACCTTAGACGGCGGAATGTGGACAGAGTATCAAAGGATACAATGCGGCGGTACGTCACTTAGAGAAATTGCCTCTCTGGGAGGTTCGTTGGGGGTAATTGAATTTGGCCATAGCCTTGAGGAGAAAGAGACGGCGGGAACCTTTCTCAAAGAGCGTTTTTCTGTAGAGCGGTTTTCTCTCGGGCTGCCGATTGGCATTAGGTCAACTGATTTGCTTTTTGAACTTTTAGAAAAACTCAGCGGCAGAAAAATGCCGGATAAGTATCGGCTTAGGCGCGGCCGGCTTGTAGATTCGTACGTAGACGGGCACAAATATACGTTTGAAAAAAAGGCCGTTGTCTATGGCGATGAAGATTTGGTAGCGGCGGTTGCTTCTTTCTTGCTTGAGACGGGGGTAATTCCGGTTCTTTGTGCTACCGGAGCGCGTACCGGAACCCTTGAGCGCGTCCTTAGTAAAGCGGCAACTCTTTACGGGAGAGAAATATCGGTTTGTGAAGGCCTTGATTTTGAAGAGATACTCGAAAAATGCAAAGGTTTTGATATAGATTTTATGATTGGCGGTAGTAAGGGGTACTATATAGCAAGAAAATTAGGTGTACCACTTGTAAGAATTGGTTTTCCGATACATGACAGAATAGGCGCTCAGAGAATTTTGCATTTGGGATATGAAGGTACCCAACAGTTGTTTGACAGGATAGTAAACGCGGTTATTGGAAAGGAACAAGAGGCATCATCTGTCGGGTATTCATATATGTGAGAGGTAATCAAAATGGCTATAGATATATCAAATCATCCCTGTTTTAACGATAAGATACGGCATACTTTTGGAAGGGTTCACTTGCCGGTGGCGCCAAGATGCAATATCCAGTGTAATTATTGTAATAGGAAATATGATTGTGTTAATGAAAGCCGGCCCGGGGTTACCAGCGCTCTGTTATCGCCGCGGCAGGCTCTTCATTATCTGGAGTATATAATGAAGAAAATCCCCAATATTTCCGTTGTGGGAATTGCCGGCCCTGGAGACCCTTTTGCCAACGCGCAAGAAACGATGGAGACTTTGGAGCTGGTTAGAGAAAAGTATCCGGAGATAATTTTGTGTCTGGCTACAAACGGGCTTAACATTGGCCCTTATATAGAAGGCCTCGCGGAGCTTAATGTAAGTCATGTAACTATTACCATAAACGCTGTCAATGTTGGAATAGGCGCCGGGATTTATTCCTGGGTGCGATTTGGGAAAAGAGTATACAACCCTAATGAGGGATTTAAGATATTGTTGGATAATCAGATTAAAGCGGTCAGGTTCCTTAAGAAAAAAGGCATCAGTGTAAAGGTTAATACCATAATAATTCCCGGTATAAACGATTGTCATATCGAAGCCGTTGCTGAAAAAATGTCAGAGTTGAGAGTAGATATCCATAATTGTATCGGATATTACCGGAACAAAGGAACTATTTTTGAGAATATTAAAGAACCATCCCCTGAACTTGTTCAAAAGATTAGGAAGAAGGCGGGAGAATATCTTACTCAGATGTATCATTGCGTTAGATGCAGGGCGGATGCGGTAGGTTTATTAGGAAAGGATGACGCGGAATGTTTTAAAACTTTAAAGGAGTGTAGCAATGAAAAAACCCAAGTACCACATTTTTGTATGTAATTCGTTTAGGCTTACTGGTGAGCCTCAGGGTGTATGCAATAAAAAAGGGGCACCTGCCCTTCTCCAGTATATTGAAGAAGAGATTATCGACAGAGGCATAGACGCGATGGTTTCCAGTACAGGGTGCCTTAAAATGTGTGAAAAAGGCCCGGTTATGATAGTTTATCCGGATAATTACTGGTACGGCGAAGTAACCGAAGAGGCAGTTGATAAAATTCTTGACGCGCTTGAAGATGACAGAATGGTGGAGGATTATTTAATCGCATGAAAGAACTTAAAAGACAAATAAATAAAATTATTCGGGATCGTAGGATAAAAGATGGGATTGTGCGAATAAAAACAAAAGTGCTATCGGCGGAAGAAGCAATAGGAAATCCCGAACATGATGACTATCCCATCCAAAAAGGGCGGGAAAGATTGATGCAGGCTGATTTTAATGGCACCTATGGTGTGGCTTTTACGGATATGTTTGGCGATTATGAAGGTTCTCTGTATGAAATAGTAAATATGGAACTAAAAAATAATTTTAGGCGGGCAGTTTTCATTTCAACTATTAATGCAGTCTTAAACTGTCTTGGTTTGATTGATAAAACGAGTCACTGCAGGAACGAGGGCCTTATCAACTGCCGGGAAAGAATAGTTGGATTTATAAGAGATAACTTTGGAAATCCAAAGATGCTTCAGGCAGGTTTTCAGCCTCGCTTTGTGGAGGCATTGAGTAGAGAATTCGAGCTTCGCGTAACAGATATAGACAAAGATAATATTGGGAAAAAAATCAATGGAGTAACAATAGAATCTTCTAAAGATACAGAGAAAAATACAGAATGGTGTGATTTAATATTCGCGACCGGCTCAACTTTTGTGAATAATACTTATAAACAATTTATAGTAAAAAGCAAACCAACTGTATTCTACGGCGTTACCTGTGCCGGAGCAGTGTATCTTTTGAACTTAAAAAGATACTGTCCGGAAGGGATGTGAGTTGCAGGTCACAAGTTACAAGCTACAAGTCACAAGTTGCAAGGATAAAGGGTAAAGTGAAGAGGATATGAAAAAGTTTATTTTATTAGCAGTTTCAGGACTTATGCTTTTTGGAACGACAGGCTGTGGTAAAAAGCAAGAGGCAGCCGAAGAGCCTATTAAGATAGCTGTGGAATTTACTACGCATTCTGCCTGTGCGCACATAGCAAATCAAAAAGGGTGGTATAAAGAGGAGGGGTTGACTGTTACCAGTTATGAAAATTATATAACCGGCATGGCTCTTGCCGCGGCTCTGTCAAAGGGGGATATTGATGCTGCCTATATTTGTCTAATCCCGGCTGTAAATGCCAAAGCTAATGCTAATGTGCCGATAAAGATTGTTGCCGGTATTCATAAGTACGGCTATGGGTTTGTTATTAATTCCGATAAAGTTAAAAGTATTGACGACTTGAGAAAGGAGGAAATCCGTATCGGATGCACTCGTGAAGGCAGCCCCCTTGATGCGCTTTTGCATAAGATGCTTGAAAAATATCACTTGGATAAAAAACAAATATTAAAAAAAGTTAGAAGGATGAATCCGCAAAAACTGCTTCTTGCTCTCAAAATGGGGCAATTGGATGCGGCTTTTATCTGTGAGCAGTTTCCGAGCATGGCAGAAGAAATAGGGCTTAAGGTATTTTTGACAGCAGTTGACCTTTGGCCTGATATGCAGGGCAGTGTTTTAGTTGTTAGAGAACAACTTTTAAATGAGCACCCTGAAATTGTAAAAAAATTAGTAAAGATTACCGAACGGGCAACACAATTTATCAATGAAAATCCCGAAGAGGCCGCGGAGATTATTGCCGGAGAATTACAGGTTGTCGGGAAAAAGATATTTCCGATTAAAGCTATTGACGCGGCTTCCAAACTCGTGATTACGCCCTCGCTGATATTCAAATCTTTGACTACAAGGTTGGTTAATACTACTGATATTAATCCACGAGAAATTCAGGAAGCAATAGATATTTGCATGGAGTTAGGGTATCTAAAAGAATCATTTAAAGCGGAAGATTTTATTGATTTGAGGTTTTGTGAATGGGAAAGATAAGAGCAGTACATAGTCTAATTCCTGTGTTAGCATTTTTACTAATCTGGGAGATCACTGCCCGGCTGGGACTTATTCCGGGAAGTTTCTTTTTTCCTCCATTTACTATCGTGATTCAGGAATTTTATCGTTTAACAGCGAACGGGGTATTAATAGATAATTTTTTGAGCAGCCTGCTTAGAGTTTTAATTGGCCTCTTTGCAGGTTCTACAGCCGGCATAGCAGTTGGAATTCTGATGGGATATGAAGAAAAAATACATAAAGTGGCTCATCCCATATTTAGTCTGTTTTATCCTATCCCTGCTCTGGGCTGGCTGCCGATTTTAATGCTCTGGTTTGGGATAGGTGAGATGCTGCCGATAATGATTATATTTATATGTTCATTTTTCCCCGTTCTTTACAATACGGTTACCGGTATTAAAAATGTAAACAAGGATTTTATTAAAGCCGCGCGAAGCCTTGGGGCATCTGAATGGAAAGTTTTAATCACAGTGGTTATTCCATTGGCTTTGCCCAATATATTTACGGGTTTGAGGCTGGAAGCAGGGATGGCTTGGAGGGTGATAATTGCCGCTGAGATGGTTGCCATTCCCACTGGGATTGGGGCGCTACTTATGAGAGCGGAAAGTTTGCTTCGGATAGACATAATCATAGTGTGTTTGATAGTTTTAGCGGTAATGTGCTTCACTTTTGAGAGATTTTTTATCTACCTCGAAGACAAACTGACTCATAAATGGAGACAATATGCCCAATATTAGATTAAGAAATATCAACAATTTTATATGTCAGGACATAGGTATTAAGATACGAGATGGGGAATTTTTAGTGCTTTGGGGGCCGACAGGCGCGGGAAAAACTACTTTACTTAATATTATTGCCGGGCTGATTGAGTATGAAGGTTCAGTGTTGTTTGATGGGAGCCCTGTAGATAAACTTCCTGTTTGCCGAAGAAAAGTGGGCTATCTCTTTCAAAATTTAATCCTGTTTCCTCATCTAAGCGTTAGAGCGAATATAGCTTATGGACTCCGCGTTCAGGGGAAACTCAAGAATGAGACAGAATCAAGAGTAGAGGAGTTGTTAGAATTGATAGGCATAGAACATCTTGCCGAACGTTTCCCTAAAGATTTAAGCGGGGGGGAAAAACAGAGGGTTGCTTTAGCGCGAACTATTGCTATATTTCCTGAAGTTATGCTCCTTGATGAACCTTTAAATAGTTTGGATTTTGATACTGCCGGATATTTGAGGACGGAAATTCACAGACTCCAGAGGAAATTGGGTATTACTACTATATATGTTACTCATTGTTTTGAAGAGGCTTTTGCATTGGCTGACAGGGTTGCTGTGTTAAAAAACGGCAGGATTGTCCGGATAGGTTTTCCTGAGGATATACTTAAAGAGATTAACTGTAGAGCAATAACCGAAGGCGGATATTGCGATTGTCATAAAGGGGATAAAAATGAGCTGTTCCAAAGTAAAATAACGAAGGATTCTGTCTTATGTCATCCAGGATGAGAGTAGAAAAAATG
The DNA here is from genome assembly GCA_048634245.1 of Methanosarcinales archaeon. Classification (GTDB taxonomy): domain Bacteria; phylum Omnitrophota; class Gorgyraeia; order Duberdicusellales; family 4484-171; genus Susulua. Next base: position 6,354 of record JAIWAR010000052.1, read on the forward strand.
CACGTCAGATATATGACCGAAAAAGACTTGCCGGCTATTTTACGGATGGCATCTGAAGAGGGCTGGATATCTAATCTGGCTGAGTTTCAAATGTTTATTGAATACAATCCTTTTGGATGTTTTGTTTATATCGAAGATGAGAGGGTTATTGGTTCTATTATGACTTTTCATCATACCAAAAGTGCCTGGATAGGTAACTTTATTGTTGCCAAAGAATATCGCGGGAAAGGTATTGGCAAAAAACTTTTAGCGCGGGCAATCGAATATTTAGACAGAAAGAAGAAAAAGCGGATTTATTTAAATGCTGCTTATGAAGCAAAAAAATTGTATGAAAATTTTGGTTTTAGAAAAATTATATCGGTAAATCGCTGGCAAGGTAAAGCAATGAAGTCCGCGAACAATATGGAAAATTCGCGGGAAACAATTCCCGATATTTTAGGTTTTGTCAAGGTAGATGCTTTTTTATGGAATGATGAGAGGTTCTCTTTGATTTCTCAGCTCTCACTTTTACGCCTTTCCCAGCTATGCCTTGAGCCGCCCGGATTTTTAATATACGGTGATACGGGAAAGGCTATTACTGTCGGGCCGTGGGAATTAGAGGGCGGAGATGAAAACGCGGCTGAAAGATTATTTACTTCTGCGTTATCTAAATTAAAACCGGATAAAAAAATATTTTTAGATGTTCCGTCGCTAAATAAAAAAGCGGAGAAGATATTAACGAAATATAAGTTTAAAATTATCAGTTCCACTTTATTTATGGGCCGCGGCAGGCTGCCCAAGATTCGCTTTGGCGGGATTTTTAGTTTCGCTACAATGGGTTCAATGGGGTAGATAAAGATGAATTTATTTAAAAGGTTATACAATCAGGCAAAAGAGGAACTTAAGACAATTGTGCTTCCTGAAGGAAATTCAAGCCGGATTCTAAAAGCAGCTCAGCAGGTTACTCGAGAAGGGATTGCCAGGATAATTCTTTTAGGAAAGGAGAAGGATATCAGGCTTAAAGCATGTACTGAAAAGACGTCATTAGAGAATATCGAAATAGTAGATTGCCAAACTTTGGAGGATTCAAAAGATTATCTTAAGTATTATCTCGACTTTTGCCGCTTAAAAGGGATAACTCTGGAAGAAACAAGAAATATTTTTAAAAACAATCTTTCCTATTTGGCCGCCGCGATGGTGAGGAACAAGGATGCGGACGGTTTTGTTGCCGGGGCCGAGTGTGCCAGCAGAGATGTAATTAAGGCAGTTATTCGCTGTTTTGAAAAGGAAGAAGGTATTAGTACGATATCCAGTTGTTTTATTATTACAGTTCCTGAATCTTCATATGGAAAGGATGGTATTTTTATTTTTGCGGATTGCGCGGTTGTTCCGGATCCAACAGAGAAACAGCTTGCAGATATCGCAATTTCTTCCGCAAGGCTGGGCAAACAGCTTATGGGGTTTGAGCCGCGGGTTGCCATGCTCAGTTTTTCTACTAAGGGAAGTGCTTCCAACCCAAGGATAGATAAGGTAAGAGAAGCGATAAGGTTGGTAAAAGAAAGAGAGCCGCGGTTAATCATTGATGGCGAGGTTCAGGTTGACAGCGCTATTGTTCCCGACGTTGCCCAAAGAAAAAATCCCCACAGCGTAATTAAAGGAGATGCCAATATTTTAATATTTCCTAATCTTGAAGCAGGCAATATAGGCTACAAATTAATTCAACGACTGGCAAGGGCCAGGGCGATTGGCCCTATTATTCAAGGGACTATTCAGCCCGCAAGCGACCTTTCCCGAGGCTGCAGCGTTGAAGATATTATTGACACTGTCGTTGTTACAGCCGTTAGAGCACAAAGAAATTATAAGGTTTATAGTGCCGCGGAGAAGAAACTATGTCTGCAAAGGTAATTATTAACGATACAACATTAAGAGATGGTGAACAAACAGCAGGCGTCGCCTTTACTGTCAATGAAAAAGTAAAAATAGCTTCTTTACTTGACAATATAGGTATACAGGAAATAGAAGCCGGCATACCTGTAATGGGCAATATTGAAAAGAAGGCAATAAGAAAGATTTTGGACAAAAATTTAAAGGCGCGGATAATAGGTTGGAACAGGGCTGTTTTAAAAGATATAGATGAATCTATAAGCTGTGGGCTTACTTCAATAAGCGTTTCTCTACCCGTCTCAGATATTCATATAAGATACAAGCTAAAGAAAACAAAAAAATGGATAATAGAGCAGATTAAAAAAGCAATAGGGTATGCCAAAAAACATAAACTATATTTAATCGTGAGCGCTGAGGATGCTTCAAGGGCTGACTCTGATTTCTTATTCGAATATGTAAAGGTAATAAAAAAAGAAGGGGCGGATAGATTTAGATTTTGTGATACTGTGGGTATTTTAGAACCATTTAGATTGTTTAACATGATTAAACACATACGCCGGCTTGTTAAAATCGATATAGAGATTCATACTCATAATGATTTTGGACTGGCAACAGCAAATGCCCTTGCTGGTATTTCTGCCGGGGCATGTTGTGTAAATACGACTGTAACCGGGCTCGGAGAGCGTGCCGGAAACGCGGCGTTAGAAGAAATTGTTATGGCCTTAAAGTATATTTATGGAATTGGCCTAAAAATAAATATTAAAAGACTACCCGAAATATCAAGATTTGTCAGTAAAGCATCGGGGAGAGAAATTCCTCCGGGCAAACCTATAATAGGTAAAAATTGCTTTTTACACGAATCCGGCATACACCAGGATGGAATGATTAAAAACCCATTAACTTATGAGCCATTTAGGCCATTTACTATTGGCACAGAGAGTAATCTTGTAATAGGAAAACATTCCGGGAAAGCTGCCATTAAGTATTTATTGAAGGAATCCGGCGTAAATGTAAATGATGATATAGCGAGTGAGATGTTGAAAGTAATAAGGCATAGGTCCACTATTTTAAAACACGGCTTTTCAAAAAGCGCGATTTATTCTTTATATAGAAGATTTGCCAAATATTCGTGACAGTAAAATAGAAAAAGGAGGTTTATGAATCCGATTATATTTGTTTTTGCCGGAGCGCTGTTGGCTTTAAGTTTTTGTGGATATTTAATCCGCTGGATACTCAAACAGCCTCAGGGCAGCGAGAAAATGCAGGAGATATCCCGTTATATTTTTGAAGGAGCAAGAGGATACCTAAATCAACAATATAAAGTTGTTTCAATTTTCTTTTTAGTTGTGTTTTGTATTCTTCTAACTATGGCATTAAAAGGATTTTTAGTTATATTTGTTCCTTTTGCTTTTATTACCGGAGGACTTTTTTCCGGATTCTGCGGCTGGCTGGGGATGT
>JAIWAR010000053.1:0-9530 GCA_048634245.1 Methanosarcinales archaeon
GTATCAGGGCCTCCCTTGACCCCTTCCGGCAAACCTTTCGCGCCTAAAGCATACCCTTGAATATTTAAATGCGAATAATCTACAGGATAATCCTTATCTCCACCGGCAGTTACATCTCCAAACGGACCGGGATAAATTACCTCACGGCCCCGGAATGAAGCCTTAAACACCTCACAATTACCCCTGCACCCATCAACGCAGCGTGAACACAACCCTGACCCCGGCACCACACTCTTGGAACGATTAAACGTTCTGGTTGCATCATTTCCATTTGGCCTTTGTAAATTCATAACATTGCCCTCCCTTTATATTTTGTTTTACGCCTATATCCTTCAGGCTACTTTGATTTCTTCATTTCGGATGTGAGGATTATCGCTTCGGCAACCTCGCGCATAGTTTTGCGGCGATCCATGCTAAACCTCTGAAGCCTAAGATAAGCTTTCTCTTCTGTTAAACCTTCGTCCTTCATCAAAACGCCCTTAGCGCGTTCAATTCTTTTCCGGCTTTCCAGCTCTTCCCGAATCACCTTACTTTTTACCATCAATTCCGTATTTTCAATAGCCACAGCTGCCTGATTAGCTATAGATGTTAAAATATCTATTTCTGTTCCTGTAAAATTATGGGTAGCGGCAGTGTAACAATTAAGTATGCCGATGACCTTTCCTTTAACCGCTAATGGAACGCACAGAAGAGAACAAAGCCCTTCTTTCTTGGCAATACCCCCATATTTATATTCCTTTTCTTTAGTGACATCTTTAACGGCTATAGGTTTATTTTCTTTTGCTACCTTGCCCGCGATGCCTTCCCCTATTTTTAAAGGTGATTTCTTGTTATACTCTTCACTAATACTTTGTGTTGCCCGAATAACAAGTTTATTGCTCTTTTCATCGATGAGCATCAAAGAACATATATTTGAACCCATTGCCTGTGCCGTTACTGCTACTATAAGGCGAAGGATATCCTCTAAATATAAATCGGAGGCGATAGCTTTGCTTATCTTTGATAAAGCTTTAATTTGTTCTTCGTAAGGTATACTATTCACGGTGGCCTCTTAGTATAATCTTAACAAAATTATACCTGGTTAAACATCCTATCCTTTATAGAATATCTTTAAAATAAAAAAAGACGCTCCCTCCTCTTACCCTATGAGACATGAGAACATCCTTGTTCTTTTTTAACACTAACCTTGTGCTTTTTTATTTATACCATACACCATCTAATAAGTAAAGTAAAAAACTTTCTTAATAGTGTCAATTCTACTTTTTTTCTTTTTAAAAAAATCCCATTTTATAGCTTACCGGAGCGCAATATAGCGATAATCAACCACAGCCCCATCATCCCGGCCACAACAAACCCAATCACGCCTAACACCGGAAAACCAAACAATATAGGGCCTTTATCAGTCTGCATTATGATAGATGAGCCTACAATTAATGCCGCGATGACCAGGCTAAAAGCAATTCTATTACTGACTTTATCAAATACATGGATTAAATTTTCCAACCCTCTATGCTCAAATTCTACCCTCAGTGTCCCTTTTTTTATTTTGTTAAGAATTATCGTTAAATCTCTAGGTAATAAATTCGTAAGAATGTAGAGTCCCTTTAAAAATCCTTTTACACCCCTTACTATGTTCTTTGTGCTATATCTTTCTTTTACCAGCCGTTCGACAAAAGGCTTTGCTTGAGCAACAGCATTAAAATCAGGAGATATTTTTTTGCCTACGCCTTCAATTGTTATCAAGGCTTTACTCAAAAGAAAAAAATCAAGAGGCACTTTGATCCGATTTTGCAAAATTATATTGACAATATCAGGTAAAAACTGATCCATTTTAAGTTCTTTTAAAGGAATTTCATAATAATTCTCTACGAAGTCTATCAAATCTAAATCCAGTTTTTTAACACCGGCATCTTTCTCAACCGCCCCCATTGACACAAAAGTGTCGATAATCCCTTTTGTATCCCGATGAATTATAGCAACCAAGATATCGGAAAGCTGTTCCCTTGTTTCTGCATCGATACGCCCAACCATACCAAAATCCAAAAAGGCAATACGGCCGTCTTTCAAAACAAATATGTTCCCGGGATGAGGATCAGCGTGAAAAAAACCATGCATAAAAATCTGTTTCAAAATAGCATCGGCTCCATTTATCGCTATCTGTCTTTTGTCTAACCCAATACGTTCTATCTCGTTTACGTTGCTCGCCTTTATCCCTTCCAGCCTCTCCATAGTTAAAATTTTCTTTGTTGATAAATGATGCGCCACTTTCAGAATATATACGGTATTGTCATCCTTGAAATTACGCCGGAATCTGTCAATATTTTTTGCCTCCACACTGAAATCTACTTCTCTCAAAATCGTCTTTTTGAATTCATCAACAACCGCCGTGGGATTATAAAGCCTGCTTTCTTCGATATATTTTTCTGCCAATTGAGCTAACATATATAAGATATCTAAATCTGCCCGTATTGTCTTTTCGATGTCCGGCCTTTGAACTTTTACCACAAGTTTCTCTCCTGATTTCGATTCGGCCATATAAACCTGTGACAACGAAGCTGCAGCAAAGGAATCAACAGAAAAACTACTGAATAGCTTATCGATTGGCTTTTTTAATTCGTTTTCGATCTGCTCTTTTGCCTTCTCATACGCAAATGCAGAAACTTCATTCTGCAATTTTTCAAATTCCTGACAAAACTTTAAAGGGATTAAATCCGGACGCGTACTTAAAACTTGGCCTAATTTGATAAAGGTAGGGCCCAACTCTTCCATCATCCTGCGAATTCGAACGGACACGGGAATATCGAATACATCAAGTTTCTTAGCCGATACTATTTTGATAATCTTTCTGCCGACAAGATTCCGGTCTATATTCAAACGGCCAACGATATAACCAAAGCCGTATTTGGCAAAAACGTTTAGAATTTGCCGCAGTCTATTCACGTTACGAATTTTTTGAGCAATGTTATTTACAATCACTTAAAAACTCCTAATTGCGCTTTGAAACAAAACAGAAAAACATCTCCCGCCAATTCTTTCTGCCTTGCGTACTAGAAATCAAAATGGCCTTTTATTCTTCTTTATTTAATTTCTTTTTCAACCCTTCAATTTCGGATTTAAGTTCTTCGATTTCCTTCTTTGTTGATATATCTAATTTTCCTAAAACGCCTTTAACCGTTTTTTCAATCTGATCCTCTATCTCTTTTTTGCTTTTTTCTCCTTTCTCCATCAGGCTATTGATTAATTCTTTTCCTTCCTCCTGGCCAACTTCACCTTTCTTAACCAATTCGTTCACGACCTCTTCTACTTTCTCCTTAGTCATGGCTGCTGCTCCCAGTCCTAAATTTACCAAATCTTTTAATACGCTCATCTTCCCACCTCCTCTTTTCATGCCTAACAAATTCGGCCGCCTTTACACCTAATTCTCTCGTTCCTTCAATTATGCCCTTAACAGTCTTTTTTGTCAATTCCTCAATCTTTGTAGTAGTGTCAAGATTTATTCTTCTTCTCCGACCAATCTCTTGCTTACTTCTTTTCTGGTTCGATGAGCAATGTCGTCTAAGATACTATAAACCGTAGGAACAATTATTAGAGTTAAAAAAGTAGAAACTAATAACCCTCCAATAACTGCTAACGCCATAGGAGACCTTAACTCTGAACCTTCTGAGCTGCTTATAGCCATAGGAAGCATTCCAAACATGGCCGTGGCAGCTGTTAATAAAACTGCCCTTAATTTAGTAACACCACCTTGAATAAGCGCGTCATCTTTGCTCATACCCTTAGCTCTAAGCTGATTAACATAATCCACAAGGACTATTCCATTATTAACTACAACACCGGTAAGAATAATAACACCTAAAAGAGAAACCATGGAAAGACTATTACCGGTTAACAGCAGTATCAAAATTACACCGGTCATTCCGAATGGGACAGTAAACATCACTGTAAGGGGATGTACCAACGACTCAAACTGAGCAGCCATAATCATATATACCAAAATAAGAGCTAAAATAAATACGGTGCCTAAGGCAACAAATGTTTCACGCATTCGTTCTGCCTCTCCGCCATATTCCACAAAATACCCTAAGGGCAAATTTATCTCTCTTATCTTGGCTTTTATATCATTTAATATGCTTCCTAAATCCCTGTCAGAAAAGTTAGCGGTAATAGATGCTTTCCTCTTCTGATTTTCCCGGTAAAGTTTAACCGGGCCTTTCCCTTCTAGAACCTCTGCCACATCCTCTAAATGATGTTGAAAACCAAGGCTTGAAAAAATAACCGCGCGTCTTACATCATCAAAGGTTTGACTATCTTCGTCCCGATATTGTACTCGCAGGTCGAATTCATCACCGGCTGTTCGGTAGCGAGTAGCAACCTGGCCTTCAAAATTAGCCCGCATAACAGAAGCTATCTGGCCAACATTTAATCCTAGCTGAGATGCTTTATCTCTATCTATCACAAATCGTAACTCCGGCTTACCACTCCGAAGGGTTATATCTACATCGTAAAGGCCTTGTATCGGCTTTATTTTGGCCGCAATCTCATTTGCTATCCGCTCTAATTTAACTAAATCCTTGCCAAATATTTTTATCTCAATAGGAATCTGCCCCGTGCCTCCTGAGGTAATAAACCTGGCCAGATCAAGAAACTCGATTTTGGTTCCTTCAATTTGAGGAAATTGTTTACGGATAGCATCCTGTATTTGCGCACTTGAACGCTTTCGTTTACTCTTATCCACCAAATGAGAAAATATCATTGCCTCATTTACTCCGGTATTACCTATTCCGCTGCCGCTAAAGGCAATATCCACTTTTGACCCTTCCATTAACCCGGTAAAAGTTCCCAAGACATCCGCTTCTTTCTGATGCATCATAATATCTTCTACTTGTTTAACCACCCGGTCAGTCTCCTCCAAACTTGTGCCGACAGGCGTCTTAACTTTAACTATAACTAATCCCGGGTCAATTACCGGCATAAATTCTTTACCCACAAAAGGCATAAAACACATACTTAGAGCAAATATCACTATGGCTGCTACAGAAACCTTAACACGGTGGCGAAGAGCAACGACAAGAGTTCTCTTATACCAATCTTTTAAAAAATTAAATCCTCTTTCACCAAAATGAAGCTCATAATCTTTTTTTAATTTCCTTTTAATAAATATCTTAGAAGCCATCATTGGAATTAAAGTAAGGGCGGTAAATAAAGAGCCGATAAGGGCGAAGGTAACAGTAAGAGCCAATCCCTGGGAAAGTTTTCCCGCAATACCTGTGGCATAGATTAATGGCAAAAAGACAGCAATAGTAGTAATGGTAGAAGCGGTGATGGCCATACCCACTTCACTTGTACCTACAATAGCAGCTTGGTTTCTATTTTTGCCTTCTTCTAAATGCCGGAAGATATTCTCGATAACAATAATGGCATTAGAAACAAGCATGCCTACCCCCAAGGCAAGACCGCTCATCGTCATTATATTCAGGCTAAAACCCGCGAAATACACAGCAATAAAGGTAGCTAAAATCGACAATGGAATAGATAAGGCAATGGCAAAGGTTGGCCTCCAATTACGCAAAAATAAAAAAAGAATTACAACCGCTAAAAGGCCGCCCCAGATACAATCACTGGCAGTGGTAGAAATCATCAGTTGAGTAATCCTCCCCTGGTCTAAGGCAGTATATATTTTAAAATCAGGGGGAAGGTCTTTTTTTATCTCTTTTAATTTTTTCTTTATGCCGTTTGCTACCTCTAAGTCATTTGCTCCCGATTCTTTTGTAACTGCTAATATAAGGCCGTTCTTTTTATTGGTACGGCTATAATTTCGGATCTCAGTATGGGTATCATAAACTTCGGCAAAATCCTTTAGATACACCGGCTTCTGCTCTCTGACAGTAATTACTGTATTTCTTATCTGGCCTAAGTTTTCAAATTCTCCCAACGTACGCAAAAGATACTCTGTATAGCCCCTGGTTACATGCCCGCCGGAAAGATCGAGATTCTCATATCTTAAAGTAGATACTACCTGCAAAATAGGGATATTAAGCGCCTCTAGTTTTCCTTTATCAATTCTTACCTGGATCTCTCTTTCCCTTCCACCCATAATCATACAGGCGGCAACACCGTCAACCATCTCAAGACGGTCTTTTATCTGATCTTTAACCAGCGTCCTTAAATCTCTTAAATCTCTTTCTCCGGTAATTCCCAAAGCGACAATGGGAATAATCGACGGGTCAAACTTGATAACAATAGGTTTATCTATACCTTCAGGAAGAAAGTCTTCGACTACCCCAATAGCATCGCGCATATCCTGGGCAGCAAAATCAACATTAGTACCCCACTCAAACTCTACCATTATAATGGAGATTTCTTCCTGGGAAATGGAATCCACGGTCTTAACATTCTTGACCTTACTTACTGCTGCCTCAACGGGCTTTGTAACGAGAGTCTCTATATCTTCCGAGGCAGCGCCTTCATAAGTGGTAATAACCGAGGCTGTAGGATAAGTCAAGTCAGGCATAACCTCTATAGTTAACCTGGATAGAGATATACCACCTAAGACGACAATAATGCCAATTAACATTAGAACCGTAACTGAGCGATTTACAGAAAATTCAGGTAACTTCATTGGGCATTTCCCTTGGCTTCTATAAGGACATCCGCGCCATCCTTAAGGCCATAGTTTCCCTCTATAATTACTTCTTCGCCAACATTCAACCCCTCTATAATTTCTACAGAATCTTTTTGATATATTCCTGTCTTTACTTTTTTCTTGCGGGCAATAAAGCCCTCAACCTTACTAGGAGTTTCTTTTCTAACGGGGTAAACAACAAAGACAAATTTGCAATTATTTTCGTTAAGCACCGCCTTAATTGGCACGATCAATGCATTTCCTTTCTTCTCTAATATAAGGTTTACTCTGGCAAACATTCCCGGCTTAAGCCGATGTTCTTTATTGGGAATCCTTATCTCTACCTCGGATGTCCTTGTGGCAAGATCAACCATAGGGGCAATTCTTGTAATCTCGCCAAGAAAGACCTTATCAGGATAGGCGTCCACTTTGATTTTTGCCCTGGCTTTTTCTTTTAATCTACCTAAATATTTCTCAGAAACATTCACCAATACCTTTACCCTGTCAATATCAGCTACCATAATCACAGGAACTCTCATCATCGGGCTTACACTTGGCTCAACTTGGGAACCTTTATCTAAAAATTTTTTTATTACCATTCCATTGATTGGCGATTTAATCGAAGCCTTCTCATATTTCATTCCTTCTATATCCCTGTCAATCAATACCAGGACATCATCTTTTTTTACTTTATTCCCTTCCTTAACAAGAAAGCTGTCAATCTTTCCCGGGATTTTACTCATCAAAGTTACCATTTCCTGGCCGGCAATATTACCTACGCAAGATATTTTGTCTTCAATCTCACCTTTTATAACCTGAACTGCTTTAACAATGGAAATCCTCGTCTCTATTTGACGCCCATTATTATTATTCTTTACCCCCTTAATAATTCCAAAACCGCTCAGCGCTATTAAAAAAATTACCAAAGTTAAAATTACAGATTTCTTCATAATCATTCGCCCCCTGATTTTTCCGCTTTTGCTAAGACTTCCGTAGGCAAGCCTATTGCTTTTTCTAACCTTGCCTGGCTCAAAATACAATTATATATTGCTTCAAGCTGATTTGTCCTAGCTTGAGTTAAAGCTAATTGAGCGGCTAACACTTCTACATTATCTACTCGGCCATTCTTGTATCCGATTTGTGAACTACTCAAACTTTCTTCGGCCTGGTTTACCGCTTTTTCAGATACCTTAATTCTCTTTTTCGCCTCTTCTAGACTTAATAAAGCGCCTTTTACCTCCAAAGCAATTCCACTTTTCAGTTGGGCCTCAAGATGTTCTATCTCTCTTAAGGCAGCTCTCGCCTGACCTATCTGAGCTTTAGTCTCCCCCCAATTCCAGATATCCACACTAACATTTGCACCTACCATCCAGTCCTTTTTCCACTTTATAATAGGCTCATCGCCTTTATGGTATTTATAATTTCCAAAAAGCCCCACTTGCGGCCAGTAATTACTCTGGGCTATTCCAATACCAGCCTTTGCCATCTCGATATTGTGTCTCATTTTATAGATCTCAGGCCGATGCTCCTGGGCTTCTTTAAGTAATTGCTCTAAACTATAGTCCTGTTTTACAACCCCTAATATATTAACTACTTCTATCGACGAATTTAGATTTCTGCCCAATATGGTATTGAATGAAGATTTTGCTAACTTAACAGCGTTTTCGACCTTGATGAGTGCCTGTTCTACATTCGCCAATTGCACTTCAGTTCTTAAAAGGTCAATATTTGAAATAGTACCGGCATTATAAAGGCCGCTTACTGTCTCCAAATGTACTTTCATCTGCTCTACAGCATCCCTGCAGACTTCTCTATACTTTTGGGCTACTAAAATTCCCAAATACGCCTCTTTAACCTGTAAGATTAAATTTTGCTTTGCCTCTTCATAATTATACTTTGCAGCTTCTAAATTATTTTTTGCTTGTTTGTTTAAGGAAAGGAGTTTACCGCCTGTAAAGAGTGGCTGTTGAACTATAGCCTGGGCATTATACATATTGTTATCACCGGTTTGTATTGATAAAGTACTTGTTTCTAAACTTGGTGGTTCATTTAGATGAGTATAGGAAGATTCTGCTTTAAATTTTGGCAAAAACAAAGTCTTTGCTTCCCAGCTTTTTTCTTTAGCGCCGGTTATTTTTTCTGAGACGGCTCCTAAAGCGTGATTGTTCTTTAAAGCAATATTGATACTGTCTTCTAGGGTAAGCACCTCGGGCATTGTTTTGACTTCTTCAGCATACAGATACATTGGTGAAAGAAGCAACAAAATAAAAGCAACTGTACATTTTATTTTTCTCTTAACCATTGCCAATATCATTGAATTTTTCATTTAACTATCCCTGAAAAAAATATTTTCAAAAGCATGGGAAGTTTTTCTACAATTGGATATTTCCTGCCCTCTACCTGCCACATATATACAAGACCATTTAGCATATTTGTCAAAATACCAATTGCACCCCTGACATCTATTTTCTTAATTTGGCCTTTAGCTATACCCTGGCGAAACACCTCTTCCATTTTATTGATGTGTTCATAATAATGATCGAAGTATCTTTTCTGGATCCTCTTTTGAAATTCACTCTGTTCATGAATTAATATTCCGATAAGACTTGAGTTATCCTCAAAAAACTTTAAATATGCCTCTATTGCTTTTTCAATTTTATCCAGAGGTTCTTTCCCTTTTGCCATCGCTTCTAATACTAAGTCCTTTAAATCCTCTATGCCTTTATCTGCAACAGAGAGAAAGAGGTTTTTCTTGTCTTTAAAATACCTATAAACTGTGCCTTTGCCTAAACCTGCTATGTTTGCGATTTCATCGACTTGAGTCCTAGCAAATCCCTTTTCAGAGAAAATGCAAGTTGCCACATTAAGTATCTGTTTCTGTCTCATTTGAGTAAGTTTTTCTTTCTTT
>JAIWAR010000054.1:0-9503 GCA_048634245.1 Methanosarcinales archaeon
CAGCCCCCGGGTTGAGGTGTCTCCGATATACATTGCCGGCCGCTTTCTTACAGCTTCTATGCCGCCAAGAATTTGAATGGTGGTAGCATCATATTTTTGACTATCTGCCATATTTACCCTATTTCTATTTTGATATCTTTAATTTGAGGGAACTCTTTTTTGATCCCGCTAAGCACCCTATCTTTTTTTAACCCAAAGTCGTAAGCAAAACTTGAAGAGACAGCCCCAAAGACAAATTCCCCCTTAGAAATCCTTTTTAAATAAACGCTTTCCCGGGCATCATTATTCAAAAACCGGTTTACGATTTGCTGTACCTTTTCCTGGTGTCTAAAATCCTGTTTCTTTTTCTCTAAAAACTTACCCACTAAGTGTTTTATGTGTATGGCCATAAAAACTACAGTTTCATTGGAAGGATAAGATAAATATATCCTTCTTTTCTCAATACAGCCGGCTTATCCGCACCAAAAAAATCAATATAAACTTCTTCATCCTCTAAATTTTTCAAAACATCGGCCAGGTAGTTAGGATTAAACCCGATTTCAAGGTGTGCTCCGTTGTAGCGAGCCTCAAGTGTTTCTTTTACCTCCCCTAATTGCGGGGTGTTTTTGTAAATAGTTACCGTATCTTTTTTTAGCTCCAGCTTTACTCCTTGATAGTCAGTGGTGGATAGTAAACTCGCTCTTTTTAAAGCAAAAAGCAACTTTTTCCGGTCAATAGTTAACTTATCTTTTCCTTCTTTAGGGATATATTGTGAATATTCGGGAAACTCACCTTCTACGGGCCGGGCAATAAATTGTGTATCTTTAAGATCAAACTCAACCCGGTTCCCTTCTACCGATAGATAAACCTCTTCACTTCGTTCTTTTATTAATTTATATAGCTCAGATACTGCTTTCAGAGGAAAAATAAAGGATATTTTTGAAGCCAGCTCCGGTTGTTTAGCAGGTAGTTTTTTTTGAATGAATGACAGCCTTTTTCCGTCAGTAGAGATTAGTTTTAACTTATCCCCGGTTATTTCAAAAAGTATTCCCCCTAAAACATAACTAGAGTCTTCACGCCCAACACAAAATGAAGTTAATTTAATCATCTCACTTAATTCCTGAGGGTTTATTTTAATAAGAGATACTCCTCCTTTTTCCTGGATTTGAGGAAATTCTTCAGGATTTAAGGTTGTAATCTTAAACTCAATCTTTTCACACTTTATTAAGAGGTTGTTTTTGCTTTTATGTATGGTTATTTTTTGGGGAGGGAGCTCCCGGACAATAGAAAAAAATTGTTTCATTGGAACTGCTATTTGGCCGGACTCTAAAATTTCTGTTTCCTGTAAAGAGATTATGGTTGTGTCAAGATCGGTAGTGGTAAATTTTAAAATATTTTCAGTAGAAGTTATTAAAACACTACCCAGCATAGGGAAGTTTTGCTTAGTTGTAGCGGGGCCTAAAACTTTTTGTAGACTCTCTACTAATAGATCTTTATTAATAATAAACTTCATAGTAGTAATAGTAGTATACCCTGTGAGTTCTGTTAAGAAATGATTATTCTACCAAAATCAGAGATAAAAACAAATATTTTATTCACAAACCTTTCTATAAGTTTTTAATTTCCTGTGTAAGAGTGTTAATAGTTAATTTTAATTTCGAGTTACCCTGCAGCTCTTGCTTTATTTTTTTACAAGCATAAAGAACGGTAGTATGGTGTTTAGCGCCGAAAAAACTGCCGATTTCAGGCAGAGATAGCTCAGTTAACTCCCGGATTAAATACATTGCGATTTGGCGGGGTAAAACCAAGGTTTTATTTCTTTTTTTATTTTTCAAATCTTCTTTAGATAGGCTAAAGTAATCCCCTACTTTGTCTAAAATAGTTTTTGGGGTCAGGCGCCGGTAGATTTCTTTAACCATGTCTTTTAAAATATCTTTAGCCAGCTCCAGGCTTATTGGTTTATTTTCAATTAAAGAGTAAGCGATAATTCTTACTAAAGCACCCTCTAGCTCTCTTATGTTGGTCGTAATATTTTCAGCAATAAAATAAATAACATCGGAATCGATTTTTATCGGGTCTTTTTCCAACTTTTTCTGTAAAATAGCCACTCGGGTCTCAAAATCAGGCAGCTGAATGTCTACAACCAGGCCCCAATTAAACCGGGAAATCAATCTTTCCTCAAGTTTATTAATCTCTTTTGGGGGTTTGTCCGATGAAACAATAATTTGTTTATGGTAGTCATAGAGAACATTAAAGGTGTGAAAGAATTCTTCCTGAGCCGCTTCTTTACCGGCTAAAAACTGGATATCATCAATCAAAATCACATCAATGTCCCGATATTTTTGGCGGAATTTCTCGGTAGAACGATTACGTATAGAAAAAATAAGTTCATTGGTAAATTTTTCCGAAGAAGTATACTTTACTTTTAAACGAGAATTCTCTGAAAGAGTTTGATGAGCGATTGCCTGCATTAGGTGAGTTTTGCCCAAACCCACTCCTCCATAAATAAAAAGAGGGTTGTAAGATTTTCCGGGAGCATTAGCGACAGCCAGGGAAGCGGCGTGAGCCATTCGGTTTGAAGCCCCAATAATAAAGTTATCAAAAGTAAAACGCGGATTTAGGCGTAAAGAGTCCGAGGGTTCTTCGCGGAAACTTTTTTGAATTGTCTTAAAGATCTTAGTGGTTTTTCTTTTAAGAAGGTTAGGATTTACATCAAAGAAAACCTCAAAATCATTCTGAGAAATCTCTCTTAGAGTTTGTTTTATCTGGGGAAGATAGCGGCCTTCCACCCAGCTTTTAAAAAAACTATCCGGAGCTTCCAGGGTTAAAGAAGTGTGGTTTATTTTTTTTAAGTTTAGAGGCGCAATCCAGGTGTTGAAAGAGGTTTCGCCCAAGAGGGCTTTGAGTTTTTCTTTACAGGATTGCCAAATTTGTTCAGTCATTTTAAAGATAATTCACAAAATTCACAACTTATTCACACCCTAGTGGGGAGGCGAAAATAATTATACCGCAATAAATTTTCTTTGCAACATCTTTATAGTTGACACAGAAGTAATATATGCTAAAATTTCAGCTACATGGGATTGGTGTAAAATATAGCAATCCCTTATTTTTAATGGTTTGAGATTGCTTCTCCCGACTTCGTCGGGATCGCAATGACAAATAGAGATAAAAGATGAAAAAGAATTTTAAGACCCCAACTAAGGTGAAAGGTAAACGGAAAAGAGGCTTTCGGGCTCGTACGGCAAGCGTCGGCGGCAGAAAAGTTTTAAAGCGCAGAAGGAAAAAGGGTCGAAAAAAACTTACTATATGAGAAGGGTGGCTCTTTTTTCGATAAGGCTTTACCGTTCTATTTCGAGGTTATTTCCGCGTCACTGCATTTATTTTCCTACCTGCTCGGAATATGCTCAAGAAGCCTTTTTGAGATATAGCTTTTTAAAAGCCTTAAAATTTAGCCTTTTCCGTGTTTTACGCTGTAATCCGTTTGCTAAAGGAGGATTTGACCCAATAAAATAATCATGGAAAAACGACTTTTTTTAGCCTTTGTTATAACCCTGGCCTTTTTCATGATTTATTCTCATCTGATTACGAAATTTTTTCCACAACCAACTCCCCCTCAAGTAGATAGCGAAAAGATTGTCCAGGAAGCCGAGCAGTTCCCTCCCCAGATTTCTCAAAAGGCCTCTCCTCTAATCCAGGAAGACGAAGAGGAATTGAACGATTTGCCTCAAGCCGCCATAGGCAACTTTGTTGTAACCTATTCTCCCCTAGGAGGTTACATAAAAAAAATTGCTATTGAAGGTGAAGAAAAGGCGCTTCCGTTTCAAAATATAGGTTTTTTGCCGGAAGATCAAGAAAAGCAGTTTCGCGCTAATGTCACTTATAATAAGATTCAGTTTAAAGGGCCTAAAGGCGTAAGTAAAGAATTTATCTTTGAAGGAGATATCCTTAAAATCGAGCTTAATCCTCCTCCATCTGAACCAATAGTTTTATTTTCTAATTCTTTGCTTTCGGGCATGGACCAAAGGTATCAAGAGATTTTTTACTCTCAGGACAAGACTATCAAGCGAAAACCAGCCCATAAGATAAAGGACAGCACTTATAATAACGTAGAGTTTGCCGGCGCCCGGAATAGATATTATTGTTTTGCATTACTTAAAGGGAATTATAGCTTTAAGTGGGTAAAAAGTAAAAACAAGGGCCATTTTTATCTTTTTTCTCCCCCTGAGCAGATCCTTATTTATATCGGCCCCCAGATAGAAAAAAGGCTAAAACCCTATGGGCTGGAAAAGATTATGTTTTATGGGTTTTTTCATGTGATAGGCTTGGGCATGATAAAGCTTCTTTACTTTTTCTATTTTCTTACTAAAAACTGGGGCTTAAGCATTGTTTTCTTTTCAGTTGCTGTTTCTTTGCTCCTCTTCCCCTTTACCTCTAAAAGCACCCTGGCTATGCGGAAAATGCAGCAAATTCAGCCGGAAATCGAGATAATAAAGACTAAATATAAGGATAACCCTAAAAAGCTGCAAAAGGAAACCATTGAATTATACCGTAAATATAAAGTGAACCCTCTTGGCGGATGTTTACCTTTATTTTTCCAACTCCCAGTGATTATGGCTTTTTATCAGATTGTTTTTCGTTTTGTGGAGCTAAAAGGAGCTCATTTTTTATGGATTAAGGATCTTTCTTTGCCGGACCGGTTGTGCAAACTCCCTTTTCCGGCTCCTGTAAACTATTTGAATCTTTTACCGATTTTATTAGTGGGCATAGGGCTTCTTCAGCAAAAGATTACGACTTCCTCTGCCAGCGCTCCTTCTCAGCAAAAGACAATGGGTTTGTTCTTTACAGTATTTATCGGAGTTATTTTTTATACCTTTCCTTCAGCCTTAACTCTTTACTGGCTTATCCAGAACCTATTTACTCTAATTAATCAATCGCGATTATCCAAAATCCAATCCTAGCTTACCTTTTTAGCGTTTTCACGTGAAAACGCACCTGGTTCCATCTGAAAAAACTCAATTCCGCATTGATCAAAGCCAGGTTTTAATCATATCTGCTCTATGCAATCAAGTATGGTTGGCAAAATCCAATCCTAGCTTACCTTTTTAGCGTTTTCACGTGAAAACGCACCTCAAAAATCAGAAAAAAAGAAACGTTTCTATTTTCTGTCATTGCGAGGATTGCAACAGCCCACTGATTGCTGTGCGAGTAAAACCACTGTTTAAATATTTATTATGGTGTAACGATTTCTTCCGTTTTCACGTGAAAACGCTAAGCTCTACATGAGTGAAGCCTGGCTTCAATCACTATTTTGTCATTCCCGCGAAAGCCATCTTGGCAACCAAAAATTTGTTAACTCTCTTCGGTACCACTACTTATGATTCAACTGGTATGCGCAAAAGCCACTGTTTAAATATGTATTGCAGTGGAATTGTTCCTCTCGTTTTCACGTGAAAACGCACAAAAGGCTTGACAACACCACACTATTTGTATTAAAATAGTTTTAAGTTTTCACGTGAAAACGCTAAACAGGAAAAAGATAAGAATGGGTAAAATAATTGGGGTTTGTAACCAAAAAGGTGGCACCGGCAAAACTACTACCGCTATTAATTTAAGCTCTTTTTTGGGCCTCGGGAACAAAAAAACTTTGCTTATTGACATGGATCCCCAAGGCAATGCTACTTCAGGGACAGGGTTTAGCAGTGAAGGGAAAAACTCTATTTATGATGTAATTATGGACAAGGTTCCCTTGTCTGAGAGTATTTATCCTACTGAGTGGCCGCAATTGCATATTATTCCTTCAGACATTTCTCTTACTGGGGGAGAGGTTGAATTAGTCAATATTGACAATAGGGAATTATTGTTGCGTAAAAAATTAGAAGAGATAAAAGATGATTTTTCTTACATTATTATTGATGCGCCGCCATCACTGGGGTTGCTTACGGTAAATGTCTTAGCAGCTTCCGATAGTTTAATTATCCCGATTCAATGCGAATATTATGCTTTAGAAGGGGTTTCCAAGTTAGTTAATACTATAGAAGTAATTCGTGAACGGCTAAATCCTGATTTAGATATCGAAGGAGTTCTTCTAGCTATGGCTGATTTCCGTACCAGGCTTACTTTACAAGTGATAGAAGAGGTGCGAAACTTTTTTCAACAAAAAACATTTAATATTATTGTTCCCCGAAATGTAAAACTTGCTGAAGCTCCCAGTTTTGGTAAGCCAATCCATTTTTACGATTCAGCCTGTGTGGGCGCCAAGGCTTACCTAAGTTTGGCTCAAGAAGTTTTACAGGAAGATATAGAAATTGATCAATTGGTGGATACCATTGAAGAAACACATTCTCTAATGGGGCAAAGATAGGAGTTAACAATGGAAAGAAAGGTTTTGGGAAGAGGGCTAGATACACTTATTCCTAAGAAGACTGCTGCAATGCTGCCGCGGGAATTTACGCATTTACCTTTGAGCAGGGTAAGGCCGGCTAAAAATCAGCCTCGTCAGGAAGTGAGCGAAAAGGAATTAGGGGAGCTAACTCAGTCAATTAAAGCAAAAGGGTTTATCCAACCGATTATCGCAAGAAGAAGCGCGGATGGAAGTTATGAGGTAGTAGCAGGGGAGAGGAGGTATCAAGCTGCTAAGTCGTTGGGGCTCAAGGAGATACCAACAATTATTAAAGAGCTCGACGATAAAGATGCTTTTATCTTGGCCATAATTGAGAATCTTCAACGTCAGGACTTAAATCCAATAGATGAAGCCCGGGCTTTTCAGCGTTTAATTGATGAGTTTGAATTTTCCTTGGGAGATATAGCTCAATTTGTGAGCAAGGATAAGACCACGGTTGTGAACGCATTGAGATTGCTTAAGTTACCCGATACGATAAAACAGGCTTTACAAAAAGGTATAATTACCCGGACTCAGGCCCGAACGATTTTAGGGGTGGAAAAGCTTCAGGCTCAAGAAAAATTATTCCATCAGATTTTAAAACAAGGGCTTTCAGTTAGAGAAATAGAAAAAAAAGCCAGAGTAGTTTCAGGCAAGAAAAAAACAATCGATCCTTTTATCCTTGAGGTAGAGGAGAGGCTGCAAAAAATATTAGGAACCAAGGTTAAAATATCCAACAGGAGAAATAATCGCGGAAGAATTACCATAGAGTATTATACTCTGGACGATTTAGAGAGAATTATCAAGAAGATGAAGTAAGGCATTTAATCGGCTACACATTTTTTCTGCGAAAAAATGTAAGTCTCATTGAGGAGGTTTGGGAATGGAGAATGAATCAACACTTGTTATTATTAAGCCTGATGGGCTAAAAAAATCTCTTACCGGTAATATTTTAAGCCGGCTTTCCGAAGCCAAGCTAAAAATAATCGGAGCTAAAGCGGTAAAAGTTAATATTAGTTTGGCCGGTAAACATTATCATCATCTGGAGAAAGAGCCGTTTTATCCCGAATTAACCAAATATATTACCGGTCAGCTTCACGGAGAAAACCGGGTTATGGCTCTTATTTATTGGGGGGAAGAAGCGATTGTAAAGGTTAGAAGGATAGCCGGGGCAACTAATCCTGAAGAGGCTGACCCGGTAAGCATACGCGGGGCTTACGGAAGAATCCTAACTACCGGCCTGTTTGAAAATGTTGTTCACGCTTCAAGCAGTAAAGAGGAGTCCGAAAGGGAGATAAAACTTTGGTTTGAACCAAACGAAGTAGTTTACCCTCTCTATCCGGTTAAAGAAGCGACTTTTGATAAGGTCAAAAAGGAAATTTGGGCATGAAATCAATGACTGCTTATGCTTCCGCTCAAAAAAGCAGAGGCTCTCATACTATCCAAATAATTTTACGCTCTTTAAATTTTAAATATCTGGATATTTGCATTCATAACTTGCCTCCGGAAGATATTTTATTGGAAGAGAAAATCAAGCGAGAGATAAAAAAGAAGGTATGTCGGGGCAAGGTTGAAGTTTTTATTTTTTCGACTAAACCTCAGACAAAAAAGATATATGTTGATGAGATGGTAATTGCTAAGTATATTACCCGGGCAAAAGCTCTGGGGAAAAAGTATAATCTAAAGCCGGATATAAATATAAGCGACATCTTAAACTTACCTCAGGCGATATCTTGGGGGCAAAAGAATAAGAGCGATAAAACTCTTACATTTTCTGTTCTAAGAAAAGCTCTGGATAGGTTTTTAGAATTTAAAGAAAAAGAGGGGAAAGCAATAAAGAGAGAGATGAAAAGCAACCTCAACAAGTTAAAGAATAATGTAAAAAAAATCCAAAAACAGAAGCCGAAAATAAGTAAAATGGAAAACAGCAAAGAAGATATCGACGAGGAGCTTTCTTTGATGGTTTTTTATATAAAAAAGCTAGAGAGTAAGATTAATTCCAGAAAAATAACTACCAGGGGCAAGGCCGTAGATTTTTTAATTCAGGAGATTCTAAGGGAGCTGAACGCTGCTTCCAGCAAAACTAAAAATAAAGGCCCGGCATTGTTAATAGTGGAAGGGAAAAACTATTTGGAGAGGATAAGAGAACAGGCGCAGAATATAGAATGAAAACTCCACAAATTTTTATTATCTCCGGCCCCGGAGGGGCGGGAAAAACTACGATTGTTGAAAAGCTGTTTACTAAAGAGCAGGTAAAAAAGGCTTTTATAAAGGGGATAACCGTGACTACTCGTGGAAAACGCCCTCAAGAAAAAGACGGGAAAGATTATTTTTTTGTCGGCGAAGAGGAGTTTTTAAGATTAAAAAAGAGAGGGTTTTTTCTCGAGAGTCAAAGAGTATTAGATAATTATTATGGTACACCAAAGATTCTTTATGTATTGGCTAAAAAAGGGAACAAGAGCCTTATTCTGTGCATTGATGTCAAAGGAGGAATGTGGTTGAAGAAGAGCTCTAAGGCAAAAAAGATAATCACTATATTTCTCGCTGCACCGACAAAAAAAGAGCTTTACCGGAGGATGGAGAAAAGGGCTGAGGAGAAAAAAACAATACAAAAAAGAGTGAAGCTCGCAAAAAAAGAGTTGCAATTTTCCAAATATTATGATTATTTAGTAACAAATAGAAACATAAAAACCACCTTAAACGAATTAGAGGAGATCATTTTCTCTTCGGGCAAATAAGCTTATACTTAAGGGGTAAATTTTTGGAGGGCTAAGATGGAAAAAGTCAACATTCCCCTGGAAAAGCTGCTAAAGGCAAGCAACGGTTCGATTTATAAGGTAGCTATTTTAGCTGCAAAGCGGGCAATTAGCTTGACTGACGGAGAGAAGCCTTTGATTGAGAAACCCGGCGAAAAGGTTTTGGATAACGCATTGAGAGAAATCAGAGACGGTAAAATAAAAGTAAAAGAAAAAAAGTAGTTTTCTTTCTTAAATTTTTTTCAAAAATAGCGGGGTGAAGGATACAGCGGCGGCGTGCCCAAGTGGCCTAAGGGGGAAGTCTGCAAAACTTCTATTCAGCGGTTCAAATCCGCTCGCCGCCTCCAAATAAACAAAAACTGTTTAAGCCAGGCTTAAACAGCTAG
>JAIWAR010000055.1:0-8499 GCA_048634245.1 Methanosarcinales archaeon
TCCGCGGGAATGACAGAGTAGGGAGCAAGAAAAAATAGATTAGGAGATGCCGCTAAGGACGGTTTCGACTAATTGCCTTAGCCTGTCTACGGTCTTTACGCTTTCTGAGGTAAATTTATCGGAGCTATCTTTAGAGGTTCCTAAGTTCAAAACTCCCAACATCTTCGCGTTCGCCTTTATGGGAATTCCAATTGAATACTTTATCTCGGGGTTGTTTAATTGGCTGCTTATTCTTGGATCTTTTATCCTTTCGCCGATAAAAATCGGCTTATCTTCCTGAGCAATAATACCGGCAATACCTTCCCCGATTTTTGAACGGGCTTTGGCAATAATTTCTTTTTTCAACCCCTTGGCCACTTTTATGTAAAGCTCTTTTTGGGACTCATCAATCAGCATAATTGACCCTCTTTCAGCCCCGGTAAAATTAAAAGAAACTTCTAAAAGCGCCTCTAACAGCTTATCAAAGTAAAAATCGTGGACCCTTGAAATCATATTAGGCGCGTCAGGAAAAATCCCTTTTAAGGCGGTATCCTGATGGCTCAACTCGCAAATATAAGTGCCGATATCATAAAAAAGCTCAATAACCGACTTTATTCCGTAAAAAGAGAAAACTCTAATTTCCTTGATAGCTTCTAAAAACTCGTCCGGGTCCATACCTATCTTTTCCGCGTTTAAACGATAGGAGCTTTCTTCCCGGCGCTTTCCTAAAATTACCGGTCCAACCGCGAAATAAGCCAGAGTTTTCTGCTTTATTTGTAAAGGAATAAAAAAGTTATGCATCCCGCCCGGACAAACATACCCCTCTTTCCACTCCGCTTCAAACCGTTCTAAGGCTCTCGGCCGGCAGTTACATATTGAGCCTGCCCAAGCAGGGCTTCTCATCCTTTCATCACACAGCTTTAAAGACATGCTGGGCTTGGTAATCGAAATGCCTTCTTTATCAAGCGTGCACAAACCTACTTTTAAAACTTCGGAGAAGTGGTCCTGAATGTCCTGCCACTTATTGATATCAACGATATCTTTAAAATTAGAAGACATATTTTAAACGATTATAAAACTACCCGGTAAAATTACTCTTCGCCATTTAGGAGCCCGAATTCTCTCATTTTATTGTAGAGAGTAGTTCGGTTTATTCCTAAGGCTTCGGCTACTTTTTTGCGATTACCCTGACTCTTCTTTAAAGCCTCCTTAATGATCTTCTTTTCAGAGCCCTTTAGAGCGCTCTTCAGAGTCAAATCTTTATTTTCTTCCGGATGCGCCTGGTTCGTTTTTATACTTTGTAAAAATTCAGGAAGGTCTTTTTTTTCGATTACATCACCCTTAGACATTATCACTGCCCGCTCTATGGCATTTTCCAGTTCTCTTACGTTGCCGGGCCAATCATAAATAAGAAGCGCTTTCTTTACCTGGCTTGATAACTTTTCTATTTTTTTATTTTTTATTTTCTGAGAACACTTCTCGAGAAAATGTTCAGCTAATAATATTATATCGTCTTTCCGCTCTCTCAAGCAGGGAATATACATCGGAATAACATTTAAACGGTAGTATAAATCGTTTCTGAATGTTCCCTCGGCTATTAATTGTTTTAAATCTTGATTGGTGGCGGCAATTACTCTAACATTTACTTTTTTAGTCTCAGAATCTCCGACTCTTTCAAACTCACCTTCTTGCAGTACCCTTAAAAGCTTAACTTGTAACTTAGGACTAAAAGCGTCTATCTCATCTAAAAAGATTGTTCCGCCATCAGCAGCTTCAAACCTTCCCTGCCTATCCTTTATCGCGCTGGTGAATGAACCCTTTACGTGCCCAAACAGCTCACTCTCTAAAAGGTTCTCGGGAAGCGCGCCGCAGCTTACTTCGATAAAAGGCTTATCCTTGCGAACAGGATCGCTATAATGAATAGCATAAGCCACCAATCTTTTGCCGGTTCCGCTTTCTCCCTGAATAAGTACGGTAGCGTTAGTCGGAGCCACTGTCTCAATAAGGCTATATATTCTTTGCATATTATGGTTAGAGCCAAGGAGATTATGAAAGCTTTGGCGGGAAGTATCGGATAATTGTTTCTTTAAGAGCTTATTCTCTTCTAAGATTCGCTTCTGTTCAAATACCCTCTGGATTATGATTTTAATCTCATTATCAATAATCGGCTTAGTGATATAGTCAAAAGCTCCTTCTCTCATTGCCGCGACCGCGTTTTCAATTGACCCGTAAGCGGTAATTAAAATTACAGCTGTATCGGGCTTTACAGCTTTAATCCTCTTCAGTAAAGATAAGCCGTCAACCTTGGGCATCTTTAAATCGCTGATTACCACACCCGGGGATTCTTTTTCAATGATTTGAAAAGCCTCTTCTCCATCACTTGAAGTCGAAACCCTATACCCTTGAAATTTTAGAATTTCATATAAAGACCTTCTGGTTAAAGGTTCGTCGTCAACAATAAGAATGCGCCTATTATTTGTCATGGTTTTAATTTAACTTGCAGGCTTTGTTCCTTAACCGGTAGAGTAATCTTAAAAGTAGTGCCCTTGTCTTTCTCACTTTCAACAAAAATTCTTCCCTGGTACCGCTCAATAATCTCAGCGGAAATTGCTAAGCCTAAACCTGAGCCTTTACCCATGCTCTTGGTGGTAAAGAAAGGGTCAAAAATTCTCTCACGAACTTCAGCCGGCATTCCACAGCCGTTATCACTAAAGACAAGCTCGATAAACTCTCCTTCTAACTTAGTAACTATAGCTAACCTATCCCCCTCTTCCATAGACTCAAGCGCGTTCTTCACAAGATTACCAAATACGATTTTTAAACCATAATCGGAAATCTTAGGTAAACTTGAGGCAAAAAACCGCTCTATCCCTATGCCGGAAGCTGTAAATTCATGGCCATATTGGAATAAGCACTCCTCAATAGTCTTGTTTACGTCAATTTCTCTTCCTACTGATGAGAGGCCCCAGGAAAAATCTAACAGGGATCTGACAAATTTAGTGATTCTGCTTAAACCTTTCTTGGCTTCTAATAAATACTCTCTGGATACATCATCCTCGCCCATCGCGTCTAAACTTAAATTAATGTAGCGTATTACCCCGTCTAAAGGATTATTTAACTCGTGAACAACACCGCCGACAAATTTGCCTAAAGAAGATAGTTTTTTATTCTTATCATAAGACTTACGTAAATCTCCCAGTTCTTTAGCTAATTCCTGATTAAGTTTTTTCTGATTCTCAAGATAGACCATAAAACTATGTAAAGTAACTCCCAGGTACTTACAGATAGCTACAATTGTATGCAGGTCTTTGGTATCAAAAGACGTTCCGTCAGCCTTATCATTAACGTTAACTACTCCGATTAACTCATCGGAAAATTCCAAAGGTACTGAAAGAAATGATTTATCGTGGTATCTTTTAAGCCGGGGACGGAACTTTAAGGAAGGTTCATCATCGATATTCTCAACTAATAAAGGTTTTTTCTCTAAAGCTACCTTGCCTACGATTCTCTCGCCTATCTTAGCCCGCATTCCCTCGATGTTTTCTTTCTTAACATTATTGGCAACCTCTAAGATCAGTTCTTTTAACTCGCTATCATAGAGGAATATAGAACCGGAGCGGGCTGAAACCGCCTGCATACAGCGGTCTAAACTCAGCGTGAGAAAGTCTCTTAATTGATTTTTAAAAGCAAGTACATCCATAGGCTCAATACAACTTATTGAGATTCGTTCAAGTGTACCACTGTTCATAATCATAATCAAGATTTATTTAGTAAGTCGAAAAACTTCAACACAACGTCAAAAAAATAGACATTTTAAAAGGTTTCGGCTAAATGAGGGGCAATTTTTACAATAAAAGACTTGGCCTTTTTTTCTAAAACCTCTGAATCCCCCCGAATTGACACTCTTATCAAAGCACCCTGTAATTTTTTGCCGCTCAAAGCGTCTAAAATAAAATACAATTGCTGCTTGTAGAAATTCCCTACAAATCTATCTCCTACCAAGAACCAATACCAGGCTTTTATTGTTCCTTGGAAAGATTGCATTGTTAATTTATTAAGGTCAAGATTACTGCCGTCATCTAAAGAAACTTTCTCTATATCTTTGCCCGCAAGGTCAACTCCTCCGCCTAAATAACAAAGTTCCGGTGGATGAAAACTCTGACGGTCATGGCCTGAATAAACTACAGAAAGCTCCAGGATTCTTCCTTTTTTATCTTTATACTGACGGGAAAGAACATCCCTTGTCCCCAGTATCTCATACACAGAATCAGGAAGCCCCACCTCTCTGCCTTCCCAATCACCTAACTTAAGCGGAACTCCGCTTAAGTTAATCTCAGTTGTAATCTTGTCTTTTGCCTGCCCTATTTTTAAGACAAAAACAGAGGCAATGATTAAGATAACAATTACAATTAGATATTTTCTGCTTTCAGCTGACATTTTAAAATCTTACTGGCTAATAATAACCCTAAAAATCCCAGTACAAATACCATATAACCTGAAAAATCATGGACAAATCCCTCGGCCGCTTCTTTCCCATAAACAAAACTAAACCAGAGTAAAAAAGTTATTCTCAAAAAATTAGATGTAAGGGCAATTGGAATCGTTGACGCGAATAAAGAAATCTTTCTCCAGCGCGCGGCATTAGCAAACTGAGTAACCAGAGCGCCTAAAGCTAAGAAGGAGATTAAAGACCTTAAGCCGCTGCAAGGGTCTCCAATCAACAAAAACCCGCCGGGATAGTAAATTGTTGAACCCGACAAACTGGATTTTATGCCTATGGCATTTCCTAAAAGCGCAGCTGCCTGGGCCGCGAATATCTTAAGCTTAAAAGATATACCGATAATCATAACCCCCGGTAAAGGCAGCATAAAAATAAGAAAAACTAAAGGGAAAAGCAGTTCTTTAGTAAACTTCTTTCCCTTTAAATAAAGAAGAATTCCTGTAATTACAATTGGTATGCTAAAGTAAGAGGTAAAATTTATCTTTAAAACTAAACTGCCTAAATGTAATATTAAACCAAATAATAAGATTATTAGGCCCACAAAACAAGGTTTAGCCTCAATAGCCCCTAAAATCTTACGCTTTTTAAATACCAAATAACCGACTATAAGGGGAATCAGAAATCCATGGGAGTAGTAAGAATCCCTGGCGTTAAACCGGGAAAACAGAAGTTCGTATATCGGCAAAAAGATTAAAAAAACAAAAAGGCAAATAAATATCGCCTTTATGTTAAGTTTCTTTTTCACTCCTAGTTTCCTTCGATGATTGACTCATCTAAATATACGATTTGTTCTTTAATTAATTTAACTAAAGCTTTGTTGGAGGAATGTTTATCCAATACTTCCCGGTAAATCTTCTTAGCTTCCTCTACCTTACCCAGTTCTTTAAGATTGATAAAAGCCATTGATAATAAATACCCCGGGTCTTTTTTGTTGTTATCAGATAACTCCCTTAATAAACTCAAAGCCTTATCCCAATCTTTTTTTTCGGTGTAACACAAAAATAACAGCTTGGCTAAAGCAAGATCACCTCCACCCTTAATAGCAGGTGAAAAACCTTTTTCATACTCAGAAATTGCTTTGTCTAAAGCAGCCTCTGTGCTTTCAGAGTCATTGGTTTGTTTGTAGTAACGAAAAATAAGATAGGGGGCACTAAGAGCAATAGGACTATCCGGATACGCCTTTTTGATAGTATTGTACCCCTGAATAATCTCTTCTGTTGAGCCTTGTTCTCTTAGACAGCTAATAAGGCCAAGACGGCCGCGAATAACTAAACCCTCATCTTTAGGATAATCTTTTATTATCGCAGAAAATACCTCTTTAGCCTTACCAGCTTGAGAATTTTTAAGATATAGCTCACCCAAACGTAACTTTACTTCTTTTATGAATTCCTCTTTAGGGTAGTCTTTTAAAAAATCTTGATAAATCGTAATTGCTCCGGCTAAATCATTTAACTCTTTAGCCCGGGTTTCAGCCTTAGCCATTAAACCTCTGATTGCCTGAGGAGTATTGGGATACTTTATGATTATCTCATCCCAAACCTTCATAGCCTGGCTCCAATCTTCACGCTGCACATAAGATTTGGCTAAATAGTTCTGGGCTACCCCAGCAACATTTGTATCAGCATATTCCCCGATTATCTTTTTATAGTGCCTTACCGCTTGACGATAGGCCCGTTCTTCTCCCGCTTTATCACCTATCTTTTTATAATATTGGGCAATATATAGCGGGGTTGAAAAACCCAAAGCTGATAGGGGGTAAAGGTCAGCAACCTTCTCATACTCGGCAAAAGCCTGTTTAGACTTTCCCTGAAGCTCAAAGACCTCTCCAATGGCAAACTGAGCTGCCGCGGCTGTTTTACTTTGATAAGAAAAATTCTCAATTACCCGCCTGAACTCCTCACGAGCTTTTTCATATTCCTTTTGTGAGATATAAATAGCTGCAATTACAAATTGGGCTTTTGCCGCCAGCGGCTCCAGGGGGCACTTAGCAACAACCTGACGATAAGCGGAAATTATCTCAACTAAATCTTGGTCAGTTAAAGTATCCGGGGTTTTATTCTCTGCTATCTTAGCTGCCGCCTGTTCAGCCTGCCAAAATAGCTTCTCACTCACAAAGCGGTTATCAGCACAGCCTGATGCCAAAAACATAGCCAGGAATAATGTTAATACCATTAAGTAAGTTCTGTTCATTATTTTTTCTTTCTTCTTAATTTCGCGGCCGCTAATCCGCTTAAACCGATTCCAAACATAATCATAGTTGCCGGTTCAGGATTATGGCCTACAGGAGTACTCCCGCCGGAAACGCTAGAGCTAACAAAAGTTCCTCCGCCGGCGGAACCCACAAATGAATCTCCACCGCCGGAACTGAAAAATGAAGTTCCTCCGCCACCGCCGCCTTTACAACCAACAGCAGCTAAGGCGAAAAATAAAACAAATAACAACTTACCCATACAAGCACCTCCCTTATTTCTTGCTCAGCTTATCGCTCCTTTCATTTAGCAATAAGAGCGTTGTCGAGCAAGTGATTAATATCTCTATAATAAAGGCCGCTAAAATACTTAGAACTAAATAAACTATGACTATCTCCGGTGAAAATGTTTTGATTAATTTCGGCAAGTATTGATTTAAACCAATTAGCGGAATATATAATAGGCTTGGAACCATTGTTAAAACAACCGAAGCTATAAAAAACTTCTTAAAAAATAAAAGCCCTTGTTTCAGAGCGCTTAAAAACTTCTTTTTTTCAATTATTATTATCGGCATCGCGTAAATAAAGACTATCTGAACAAACATAGCAATAATATAAGTTAATAATGCCGTTAATAACTGAGGAGATAAGCCTGAACAAAGCCTCTTAATTAGTTTTCCCGATAAAAATGAAAGCGAAAACATAATTACCCAAACCCCAAAAAGAGAAAAATACTTCTTAAAAGAATTAACTAAATTATCCTTGCCGCTTAAACCTTTTCCCCTATAGGCATCTTTAAACATCCCTATTGCCAAACCGGTCATTAAAACTCCTATAGTTGCGCCTAAAGCTAATTGGGCAAAATAAAAGAGCTTAGGTAGTAAAAAAATATTGAGTGGGTAGTGAAGAAATTTCTCTCCAAAAAAAGCCCTTATCGGCGGAGCTAAAACAATAGACATCGGCCTAACCGGAGCCAAATACAAAACATAAAGCGCAACCCCGCTAAAAACCGCCCCCACAACAAAAGGAACAACCACCAAAGGCCTCTCCCTCAAAACCCCAATCACATCTCTCCAAACCCTAATCGCCAACTTCATTATCTACATCTCTCCCATCTCTTCTTCTCTCTCTTCTTCCCCTTCTTTTACGCAATACGATTACTACCTCGCCCCTTCCCCCGTCAAAACTTTCCCTGTTGTCCAAAGAAGTATCCTAAGGTCAAGCAGCAAACACATCTTTCGAATATATATCATATCATACTTCAACTTTCTCGCCGCATCTTTTATCGAAGCCCCATATTGATAGCGGGATTGAGCTAACCCGGCAATACCGGGCTTAATCGCCAGCCTGGCATCAAAATCAGGAACATCTTTTTTTATCAACTCGACCAGCTCCGGCCTTTCCGGACGCGGGCCGATTAAAGACATCTCACCCTTTAATATATTAAATAACTGCGGCAGTTCGTCAATATGAGACTTTCGCAAAAACCGGCCTAACTTTGTTATTCTCGGGTCACCATCATTAGCCCAAACCGGCCCGGTTTCAAACTCGGCATTACTGCGCATAGTGCGGAATTTCCACATCTTAAATATCTTCCCTTTTTCGCCGACTCTTTCCTGCTTTAAAAATATACTTCCCGCCGAATCAATCTTTATCAAAACAGCCACAATAGCAAACAAAGGAAAAACAAAAACTAAACCTATAGTAGAAATTAATAGGTCTTTCATTCTTTTAAAACGATAATAACTCCTCCGGGCTAAACGGGCGATTGCTCCTAACAAGCCCCCTCCGGCAATCCAATAAAAAACCTTGCTTAAGTTCAGCCAAAGGC
>JAIWAR010000056.1:0-8205 GCA_048634245.1 Methanosarcinales archaeon
GCCCATGCCGGATATAATAAGTTCTTTAGTCTGGGCATCAAGAGAAGTACTGCAAGTAGGGTCTTCACTGGTTAGGCGCCCAAGAGCTGAAGATATCTTATCTTCATCCTGACGGCTCTTAGGTTTAACTGATGCTGAATAAGCCGGGGAAGGGAAGTTTAACTTAGGAAATTCTAATGCTCGATGAGATTCACAAAGCGTATCCTGAGTCTGAGTATTTTTTAGTTTTGTCACCGCTCCGATGTCTCCGGCGCAAACAGCTTCTTGGGCTATTTGCTGTTTCCCGCACAAAGCATAAAGTTGGCCAAACTTTTCTTTAGCCTCTTTAGTAACATTTAAAAATTCACTGTTAGAAGTTAGCTTGCCGGAAAAAACTCTAAAAATAGTGAGTTGGCCGACAAAAGGATCAATCATAGTCTTAAAAACCTGAGCTGAAAAAGGAGCGTCAGCTTTAGGTTCCACGCTTACAGTCTGATGCGATTTATCTTCAGCCTGCCGGGGTAAAGCCTCACCCACCGAAGGCATAATATCAATAATTAAATCAAGTAGGCATTCAACACCCGCTTCTTGGGTGGCTATTCCGCCAACCACCGGAAACACCTTAGACTCAATAATTGCTTTCTTCAAAGCGGAAGTAAATTCAGCATCTGAGAGCTCTCCGGTCTCTAAATACTTTTCCACAAGAACATCGTCACTCTCAGCAGCCATCTCCACAACCTTACCGTAAGAAGAGGGATCCTTGTCTTTCTCTTTTAAAATATTAGCCACTTTATTGCCTTCAATAACCCCCATACTTATAGCATTCTTAGTTAAACTTGCTCTTATATCATTTACAGTCTTATTATAATCGGTATTCTCTTTATCAAGTTTGTTTATAAAGAATAAGCAGGGAATATTTTTTTCCTTTAAAATATCCCAGGCTTTCTCGGTTCCTACCCCCACTCCCTCTACCGCATCAACTACCATAACAGCAAAGTCTACGGCACAGGAACTGGTAATCAATTCACCAATAAAATCAAGATAGCCGGGAATATCGATAAATTGCAAAGAATTTCCTTTATAGCCGGCGCCTAAAACCGCTAAATTAATAGAACTCTTTCTTTTCTTTTCGTCCGATTCATAATCACTGACGGAAGTTTCATCGTCTACCTTACCTAAACGGGTAACAGCCTTGCATTTAAAAAGCATAGCTTCAACAAGAGAAGTTTTTCCGGACTGTGCGTGGCCACAAATGAGAAAAGTTTTCTTTTTCATTACATCGCTTTGCATAAAAATCCTCCCTAATGAGATCTATTTTCAAAATATCAGGATTTAACCGATTTTTTATTATAGTAGAAATAAAGCTTACGGTCAAGGAACTTCGCTTTACCCCTTTTTTTTATTTTCTATAACTACTTGTAGTCCAAGGAGTTATCTATATTCAAAGGATCAACATTGCATCCCCAAAGCTGTAAAAGCGAAATTTTTCATCCCTAGCATAGAGATAACCCTTCTTAATCAAGGCCGGATTAGCAAAGGAAGAAACTAAAATAAGGTTGGTAGATAAGGGGGTGTGAAAGTTAGTAATAAGAGCGTCAACCACTTTAAATTTATAGCCGGGAGTAATATAAAAATTCGTGGAGCCGGAAAAAGCCTTGATTGAAGTTTCTCCTAATGCGGCCGACTCAAGCGCCCTAACTCCGGTTGTTCCTACAGCGATTATCCGCCGGCCTTTTTTTTTGGCTTTATTTATAGCCTGAGCCACAGAAAGAGAAATTTCTACCCACTCTGATTCTATAGGGTGATTACGAATATCTTTACATTTAACCGGACGAAAAGTAGCTAAACCGCAATGAAGAGTTATGTAGAGTACTTCTACCCCTTTTGCTTCTATTTTTCTTATCAACTCGGGAGTAAAATGCAAGCCGGCCGTAGGAGCAGCCACCGCCCCCTCACGCCTGGCATAAACAGTTTGATAATCATCAGGATCTTGGACTTCTTTCTTTATATAGGGAGGAAGAGGTACTGCTCCAATTCGGGAAAGAAAACTCTCTAAATCTAAAAAGTTAAACTTTAGAATTCTTGAGCCGCTAGGAGTCTTATCGAGAATCTTAGCCTTATAACCTTCCCTTTCAAAACTAATAACATCCCCTACTCTAGCCCGTTTACCCGGTTTTACCAAAACCTCCCAAACTCCTTTTTCTTTTTGCTTAAGCAGTAAAATTTCTAACTTACCTCCGCTTATTTTTCTGGCGGAGAGCTTTGCTCTAATTACCTTAGTATTATTCAAAACAAGCACATCTCCTTTTTTGAGATAATTAACTATGTCCTTGAAAACCTCTCTTTTTAAGCAAGAGTTCTTGCGGTTTACAACAAGAAGCCGACAGCTGTCCCGGGGAACAGCCGGTTCCTGGGCTATCAAACCCCTGGGAATTTGAAGATCATAGCATTCTAGATTAAAAATATCTTCGGTCATAAGAAAGCATTCTACCAGAAAAAGCACCAATTACACTACCTTTATTGTATGTTTTCTAAGGCTTTTAGAGATGAAAGCAAAATGGCATTTTTGCATTTTTATCCTTTTGCTACTTGTTTTTTTTGCAAAAATATGTTATCTTTTAATTGACCGGTTAATTGGCCGGTTGATGCTGATTGAAAAAATAAGACTTCTGATAAAGGCAAATCCCGAGTAATCGGGAGACGCAAAACCACCTGTCCTGCAAAACAAAGCTGAAAAAGCTAAATACCGGGATAGAGGGGTTGCCAGAGGGAAAAATAAACCCTAAAGTTACTTGCCTTAGGGTTTTTTTATTTAAGCCTTTTGGGTAAACAATTTGCCTAAAGGGCTTTTTTTTATTAGAGAAAGAATGAAACAAATAATGCTCCATAAAGTAGTAACTTTTCTTAATCGGCAGGAACTAGATATTTTAGACGATATTAGCAAGGATATTCTCTTTTCAAAGGGAGTTAAAGTGCCCCGCTCAACCATCCTTAAAAATATAATTGATATCGTCTTGATTTCCCAAAAACAAAAACCGTTGAATTACCAAAATGTTACTGATTTAATTAGCGAAAAATTAGAAAAGGAGGAAAAGAAATGAATAAGAAAATATTTATTATCTTGTTTCTTTTATCTTTTTTTATCTCTATAGTTAACGCAAATACAATTACAATAAGCCTAAGCGTAACTATGCCGGAAATAGTAAAGGCGGATTTAAATGAAGAAAACTTAAATTCTGAGTTAGAAGTAGAAGATACTGTAGTTATCGTTGAAGAAAGACAACTATACGGACAACCGGTAATAGTAAAAACGATTCTTAGAAAATAAAGAACTAATTAAAATTAATCCCGAGCCTTCTAACAACCCCTCCACTAGAATCCAGCTTTTTGAAATAATTTAGCTAATCAGGGTTTCTTTTTTAAAGGGATATGAAAAATAGAAGTTGTTCCTTCGGAAAGATTGATTTCGCTGGTTATTTTAACTAAAGGGATGTATTCTAAAGGGATAGTCTGCATATCTATTCTTAAGCTATGTTTTCCTGAGGGTACTTTTCTGAAAAAATAACTTCCTTCATTACCGGTAAAAGTAATATCTGCGGAATCAAGAATAATTTTGACTTTAGGGATAAATACGTCTTCAATATCCGGTTTGCCATTAGCGTTTTTATCATAAAAAACTACCCCGTAAATTCCTGATTGAGTAGTAAGCCCGAAATCAACTTGATAGGTCTCTTTATGCACGATATCAATTTTTTTAGAAGATGAACTGGAAAATATATAACCCTGGGGAACTGTTTTAACCTCTAAGGCTGCAATAACGCTTTTGGCTCTTACTTTCTGCTTATACTCACCTTTAGAATTCGTAACTAATTCTTTCCGGCCAACCTTAACTTTTATTCCCGCAATGCCCTTTTCGCCTTCATCTTGCCGGCTATTGCCATTTAAATCATTAAATACGGTTCCTTGAATCAAACCCTGAGGATTCCAGCTAAATAATAAATCCCAGGAAGAACGCACCCCCCATCTTATATCTGCGCTATTATAGGCGTCTCTATCATTACCTTCTGCCCAAATATTGGCAACAGCCCCATTTACAAAAAATTCAACATCCGGCGAAGGATGATAAGTAAGCCCCAAACTTAGCTGCAGGGTGTCTTCACCGGCAAGAAAGCTATTTGTGCCTTCGGTTTCCTCTTCATCCCGATAAGAGACATTCAAGCTTCCCGCTAAAGCCCTGGATAATTGCTTATCATAGCTTATTCCCATCGTAAGAACTTTTGGATTATATTCCTCTCCGGATAAGCACTCTTCTAACCATGAATAATCATAATTCAGATAATAAGATAATCGTTCTATGATTGGAAAGCGAATACCGGCAGACAAACCATAACGGTTATAATCTGAGCTCGGTGAAAAAGTAAGCCTATTTCTTTGATAGCTATTACCGGCAAACCAAGAAATAGTTCTGTCATTGAAAAATTTAAATGACTTATAGTAAGTATTATTTAATCTAAAGGATTTTCTAGGAGAAGTTAATCCCGGAGTATAAGTGTTGTAAAGAGAAGTCCTCCAGCTAGACGAAGAATTAAGGGGTTTGAACAAAGAACCTTGCCAATCAAAATTTAAAGCTTTGGGGCTTCCGGTGTTAAAAAGATTCCTGTCTCGATATACATCTAAATCTGATGAAAGCCTAAGGTCAGAAAGAACATAATCTAAAGCGATTCTTGCTCCTATTTCACCCCGGTCAGCCGCTCTACTGGTTATTGTCGTGTAATCTTTTTCTATATTTCTAAAATCTAAATTCAGGCTTAAATTACCTTTTTTCCATCGCGAATTAATATTCGTTGCAATATTATCCTCATCAAAACCAACTTCAGAAAATAAACGCAAATTTCCAAAATTATGCCGGGCTTCTAAAGAATAAACTTTATCCGAAAGATATTCTTCTCTCCCCGAACCATAACCATGAAGAAAATTAAAAGAGTATTTGTTCTTACCATGAGGGAAAAGCGTAAAACGCGCCCCTTCAATATATTCATCTTGTTCTTCTACGCTTCCGGAAGAAATAAATCCGTAAGTTATCTCTTTACGTCCCCAAACAAAATCATAGCCTAAAAGATTATTAAATGCTTTTCCTTCTAAATACGCGCCTCTTAGCCCGGTTCCCGGCAAAGATAAACGGGAAAAACTTTTGTATAAATCAAAAACTCTTAAATTAAAATTCTTAAAATTACCTATTTTGCCGTCAGCTAAACCCGCAGTATAAGAAGTGACTTCCGTGCTTTCTTTAAACTTAGTAAGAGTAGTCGAACCGTCAAATTTACCATAAGGCGTCTCGCCTTCAGTGCCCAGGCGCTGTATAAAAGATAAAGTTTCTCTTTCCAACCCAGCCATGTTAGCCCCGGTATAGTAAGAGTTCCAATCCGCAGAATAAATAAATTTAAAAGGCTCAACGCTTTCTTCTGCAAGGCCTTTTTGCGGTTCAGAAATTATTGATCGAGGATAAATTGTCCTGATATGAAAAGTCCAACGGCCGCGGTCATCCCAAACATGTAAAAAACTAAAACTTTTTCTGACATTAGCGGTGATTCTTAATTCGTCTTTGTTCTTTCTTTCCACTTCTATAATTTCCGGGCTAATCGCTAAAAAACGTTTTATATTTTGCCCTTTAATTATTAAAGAGCTGCGGGTTTCCATTTCAAAATATATGGGCAGCTCTTCCCATAATTCATCCGTTAAAAAAATAAGTTTTGCTTTTTTTATTATCTCCTTAGTTTTTAATGGGCTTTTTCTTTCTTCTATCTTTTTTCCAAACAAGCCTAATGCCCGATCAATTGCTTGCTGCTTTTCACTTAACCTTTTATAAACAGCGGCACCTTTTTTTTGTTCACCAAGTTCAAAATCCTCTAATTTTCTGGAAATGTATTGTTCTCTTGACTCTTTCTGAGCTCTTTTCTCAGTAATAATCTCAAAGATATCTAAAACTTCCCTCACAACCGTTTCTTTTGATTTCAGCCTTTGATCAGGGATGTCTTTATCTAAAATCATTGCCACTTCTACTCTTCTCTCTTTCAAGCGTTTAATAAAATCAATATAGAAAAGAGCTTCTTCGGAAGTTGGATTGAGAAGACTAGCTAATTCAAAATAGTGCAAAGCCTCATCATAGAAATTATCGGCAAGAGATTTTTTTCCTAATTCTATTGAATATTTATAAGTAAGAAGGTATTGGGAATACCCCGGCAAAGCAAAAGAAATAATGAGCAAAAAAAATAATACAATCAATAAACTTTTCTGCATAAAGCTCTAAGTTCATTACCGCTGTAGTTAACAAAAATTAATATTTTATCTTTTGACAACCTATTTAGTAATTTTTCGTAAAAATTTAATCCCTGGTTTCAATGATTTTTAATCCACCGAAGCTTTCTTTCACAAAATCTATTTCTTTTACAAAAACATCACCTTCTCCTAAGTCAAAAGTTAAAACCATAGTATAGCGGCCTGAAGAAAGTTTATCTAAATCAGCTATTTCCATGAAAGCTTTTTTGCCCGGGGGAAGATACAATGTTTTAAGCTTATTACGATCAGCGACCATACCTTCTTCATCCATTACGTAAAAAACAGAATTAGCGATTAAAATTACATTTCCCGTATTTACCAGATAGCCGCTAATCGTATTATTTTGAGTAGATAAATCTTCTAAAACCGCTTTTTTATATTTGTCATCAGTCTCAAGAAAAAACAAACATCCAATCCTGGTAATTATTTTAATCCCTCCTTGCTGTGGATCACTACTATCTCTATCTCTTTCAAAAAATAATACTCCATAATATCCTCCGGAAACATTTCTTGGAGGCTTTATAACATAACTTAGTTCTTTTTTCCCGTGAGCCGGCACAATAAACTCTTGAGGAGAAAAAAAGACCCATTGGTTAAAGGAATAATCAGTTGAGCCTGCCGGTAAAAATTTTTTTCTCGCATCATAAGGAGGCAGATAAATAAAATCCTCAAAATAGGCTTTAAGAGGAATATCCTCATCGGAATCATTACTAAGCATAAGCTCCCCGTTAGCCGTCTCTCCGGGGGTAATAATTAACTTAACTTTGCCCGTGTCTAAAACTACCTGGCTATATACATTGCTGCCTACACTTACCAAAATCAGTACGGCAAAAATAAATACAATCTTTTTCATTTTATTGCCTTTGTTAACGGTGATAAAAGAGGGCGGCTAAACTAACCACCCTCTTTTAGGTTACTTTTTAAGATCCTGTGTAAGATATTCGCAATGTCCCCGAGTAAGTTCCCGCAGCAGTCCCATCAGTCAACGGAGTAACACCTGCTGGATCAGATTCACCGGTAGACAGCCCTAAATAAATTCTTAGCCATCCTCCGACAAGATCAGCTGTATTTATTGGTATGGTCTGAAGTTTCACTTTTTCATGCAGCTTGATTTCATTAGGATCAGTATCCGGCCCGGTATATTCAGCCCTTACTACAGTCATAGTCGCATGGCTAGCTATATCCGGATCGCCGTCAAAATAAGTTAAATCAACCCCTGTTCCAGTCCATCCTCCGCCTACAGGAGATATCTCTAAAGCATAATAGTAACCAGTAAGATAAACTCCATCAGTAGTTTTTGTTAATGTCCGGCCGGGCTTAGTAAAATTAATCAGTGCTGTGCCTGAAACATCGGTAGCCACACCCCAGATATCATCGCTATCTTTAACGGATTCGATCTCAATTAATTTTGCCGTTATTGAATTAGCTGTTTTCATCGTGACTTGTAAAGTTACATCAATATCGTTAGCATCAGCCGTATTACCTAGACAAAGCGCAAAAGCTAAAGCAGCAATCGTAACCAAAATGATCTTTAAACCTCTCATTCTAAACACCTCCTTTAATATTCTTATCCCTAAAAACTAACATAATAAAAGTAAACTTTCCAATTCACCCCCTTTTTATCTTTCTCCTAAAGAGTAAGTAACCATTGTTGAATATTCGCCTGCAGCTATACCTAAATTAGGAGTCAGCCTATAGCTTACTTTAAATTCACCTGGAGAACCTTGATCGTCAGAAAAAAATAAAGATGACTCCCCCAAAGGAACAGAAGTAAAATCTTTAACACTTACTGAACCGGGCGCCTCATCAATTAATTTTTCCTTCATTGTAAAAAATTTAGACGTGATCTTTCGGCCTTCCTGGTTAACAAGAGCGGAAGATACGTTCTGA
>JAIWAR010000057.1:0-7954 GCA_048634245.1 Methanosarcinales archaeon
GAACTCCTTGCCTATGACCGGGCAACATTCAATTCAGCTATATTCGCAAACAAGGAATCTCGCGTTTTTTTGATTTGATGCGGAATAACACTGATATTGAATGTTGCCCGGTCATAGGCAAGGAGTTTGCCGTTGCGGTCAAAGATTGAACCCCGAATTGCCGAAACAGGGATAAGCCTAACGTAATTATTTTGGGCCCGGCGACGATAGTAATTGCCGTTAACGATTTGATAAAAAAATAAGACCAAAATAAGCAGGCAGAATCCGACGGCATAGATTTTTTTAATTCCGTCCCAGGAAAAACTTTGACTAAATTGTGACCGTAACCCTGACTGTCGCATAAAAATAGTTTACCCCGTTAGAGAAAGCAGTTCTCTAGCGGGGTTTATTTTTTTAAGTTATTCAATTACCTTAAAAGAGCAAACGGATTTATTCTTGTTTAAGAAGTAATTCATGCAAACATAGATTAAGCTGGATTGTATAAGAAATTTTATCCAAAAAAGCGGCACAACCAGGCCGGCATACAATGAGTTAAAGGCAAGGTGGACAATAAGCGCTAATAACACAAGAGAGTTTTTTACTATAAGAGCCTGTTTTTTCTTATCCACGAAGTGAAAAAAAGATATGAGATAGTGGTTAAGAAAACAAATAAAGGGGAATTCTATCGCTCGTAAGGGTTTGACGCCGGAGACAAAGAAATCGGAAAATAGGCCAAAAAACGTACTTAAAATAAGTGCCGGCAAAAGGCCTTCATTCAGGGAGAT
This sequence comes from Methanosarcinales archaeon, assembly GCA_048634245.1. Taxonomy (GTDB): domain Bacteria; phylum Omnitrophota; class Gorgyraeia; order Duberdicusellales; family 4484-171; genus Susulua. Next base: position 765 of record JAIWAR010000057.1, read on the forward strand.
AAAGATAACCCCCAGAAAAAGGAGCTCAGCAGATAAAGAATAACCAAAGGGCCGAAATAAATCAAAGGAAAAAAGAAAAGAAAGCAGGAGTAGATGCTTGATGTTTAAATTTTTCATTTAATTACAAAAACTTTATTAAAAAAGGCGCTTTGGTGAGCCAACTCTACCGTAATATCGCAAAAAAGCGCGCTTTTTCTCTTTTTAACGTTTTTAACTTTTCCGATTATAATCGGTGAGGGGCAAGAAGGCGGTTTTACCCAGACTCTATCCCCTTTTTTTACCTTATCCTTGCTTTCAATGTATAAGATCTTAGCTCCGGTTAAATTTCCCTTAAGTAAGCCAGTAGAAGCTTCGCCTACGAATACGGATAAACTGAAATTCGGGTCGTTAGCCATGGTGAGGGTGGAGAAATTTTTTTTGACTTCAGTAATTTTTCCGATAAGGTGTCCTTTTGTATCAATAGCCAGAAGGCCTTTTTGTAACCCTTTGTCTTCTCCGGCATTTATTAGAAGATGGCGCTGCCAACCGGAAGGTGAAAAACTAAGGATATCGGCTCCGACGAGATCAATCTCCCTTGTTTTTTTTAAATTCAGAGCCTCTTTTAACTGTTGGTTTTCTTTTTTGAGAATTTGGAATTCTTCGGTTTGTAGCCGTAAAGAAATATTTTCTTTTTTTAGTTTTTCTATTTGTTGGAAAGATTCTTTAGAAGTGACTGTTAGTTGACGGAAGAAAAAAACAAATACATTTTGAATAATGCCTTTGAAGGGTAAAAAAAGTAGAAAAATAACCAAGGCATATATGGCTAGATATTTAAATTTTATTTTAGAAGGAAGATACAAGGGAAAGTTTTTTTAAGAATTTCGGTTCTTCCAAAATTTTTCCTGTTCCTAAAGCTACGGCGGTTAACGGGTCATCAGCCACAAAACAGGCTAAACCCGTTTCTTCAGAAATTAATCTATCTAAACCCCTTAATAGAGCTCCACCACCGCAGAGAACAATTCCCCTTTCGATTAAATCCGCCGCAAGTTCCGGAGGTGTCCTTTCCAGGGTGACCTTTGTCGCTTCGATGATTTCTCGTAAGGGATTTTCCAAGGCGGCTCTTACTTCTTCCGAATTCGCCTTAATAAATTTGGGAAGGCCGGTGATTAAATCGCGTCCTCTTACCTCTATCGTCAATTCCTCATCAATAGGCCAGGCGGAACCGACTCGAATCTTTATTTCTTCAGCCGTCCTTTCGCCAATCATAAGGTTGTAGTTTTTCTTCATGTGTTCGGCAAGTGCAATATCCATTTCATCGCCGCCTACCCGGATAGAGCGGGCATAGACAATTCCTCCTAAAGAGATAACAGCTATTTCGGTAGTTCCTCCACCGACATCAATAATCATACTGCCCTGTGGTTCAGCGATAGGCAGCCCTACGCCGATTGCGGCCGCAATTGGTTCTTCTATGGGGATTACTTCGCGTGCTCCGGCACGGAGAGCAGAGTCTTTTACCGCGCGCCTTTCTACCTCGGTGATCCCTGAAGGAACCGCAACTACCATTCTCGGCCCGATTATTATCTTTCGTGGGTAAGCTTTTTTTATGAAGTAGCGTAACATTTGTTCTGTTACGCCAAAGTCGGCGATAACTCCGTCTTTCATCGGCCGTATAGCGACAATGCTGCCCGGAGTCTTACCAAGCATTTGTTTAGCCTCCTCACCTACGGCTAAAACATTTCCGGTATCTTTGTAAATTGCGCAAACTGAAGGCTCGCATAAGACAATACCTTCTCCGCGTAAATAAACCAAAGTGGTAGCTGTACCCAGGTCAATACCAATATCAGTAGAAAAGGTACCCAGGAGATTACTGATCTTTTTTATGACTAAATTTAGAGCTTGCATTTTTTAAATTATAAGTTTCGTATAAGTATAATAATAGCAAAGGCATAGAAAAATGTCAACAATAATTGTTATTGACGGGTAAAAAGCCCGGCTAAGTTTTAAATACCGCTCCTGTTGACGCTGAAGTCACCATTTTTGCGTAACGTCTAAGATATCCGGACTTTACTTTTACCGGCAAAAGCTTTATTGTTTTTTTTCTTTTGGTAATCTCAGCATTAGTTAATTTAGCCTCTATCTTTCTTTTAGGTATATCAATAATAATTTTGTCGCCGTTTTTTATGTAAGCAATCAATCCGCCGCAAGCAGCTTCCGGCGAAATGTGTCCGATGCAAGGCCCGCGGGTTCCCCCGGAAAAACGGCCGTCTGTAATCAGAGCCACATGCTTATACAGCCCCAGCCCCACAATTGCTGAGGTAGGTGATAACATTTCGCGCATACCGGGGCCGCCGCTAGGCCCTTCGTAGCGGATTACAATAACTTCCTTTTTATTGATTTTTTTCCCTAAAATCGCTTTCATAGCTTCTTCTTCGGAGTTAAAAACTCTGGCTGAACCGGAAAATCTTAGCATATCCGAATCTACCGCTGATTGCTTAACTACACAGCCCTGGGTAGCTAAATTGCCGTAAAGAATAGCAATTCCGCCCTGTTTGTGATGAGCTTTATTAAGCGGACGGATTACATCTTCGTTGGAAATTCTTGCTCCTTTAGCGATTTCTTTTATTGTTTTTCCGCTAACGCTCCCGTTCTCCTTTATTTTACTTATAAATCTCTTTAATACTGCTGGTATGCCCCCGGCGTGATGCAGGTCCTCCATAAAATAATCACCTCCGGGCCTTAAATTAGAAATATGCGGTGTATCTTTGCTTATGCGGTCAAAGTTATCCAAATTCAAGCTTGCTTTGGCTTCTTTGGCAATAGCCATTAAATGCAAAACTGTATTAGTTGAGCCGCCTAAAGCCATATCCACTCGAATAGCATTTTCTAAAGACTTTTTATTCACAATATCCTGAGGAGTTAGGTTTTTCTTTATTAGCTCAACAATTTTTTGGCCGCTATTGTAAGCTATCCTTATTTTTTGGTTTAAGACTGCCGGAGCAGTAGCGCAAAAAGGAAGAGAAAGCCCCATGGCTTCAGTTAAGCATGCCATGGTATTGGCAGTGTAAAGGCCCTGACAAGAGCCGGCTGAAGGACAAGCTTCAATTTCTAAAGTTTGACGTTCTTTTTCGCTAATTTGTCCGGCTTTAAACCGGCCTACAGCTTCAAAAGTATCCCGGACCAGAGAAAGCCGTTTAGGGCCGGAATGTCCGGCTAACATTGGGCCGGCAGTTACTACGATAGTGGGAATATTTACTCTTAAAGCGCCCATTATCATTCCGGGAGTAATTTTGTCACAATTGGTAAGCAGGATCAGCCCGTCTAATGCGTGAGCGCAAGTAATACTTTCGATTATGTCGGCGATTAATTCTCGCGAGGGAAGGGATTGTTTCATTCCCTCATGTCCCATAGCAATACCGTCGCATATTCCCGGAACGCCAAAAATAAAAGGGGTGCCGGCTGCCGATTCGATACCTCTTTCAATATAACGTTCCAAGGTGCGCATATTAATGTGTCCGGGGATAAGATCGCTAAAACTAGAAGCAATTCCAATAAAGGGTTTAGGCATATGTGAAGAGCTTAAGCCGGTCCCGTAAAGAAGAGCTCGATTAGGCATCCTTTCTAAACCTTTTTTCGCTTTATCTGAACGCATATGACTCTCCTTTTAAATTGTATTGCGTCATGCGTATTGAGTATTGCGTAAAAAAACTTATAACGCACTACGCAATACGCACGACGAATTTAGTCCGCTCCTTCCAATACTCCGAGATTCTTCTCTTCCTTTAAAAAGTCTTCTTTGGATTTAGTTACTTTTACCAGTTTAACGTATTTGCTCACCACATCTTTGGTGTTTTTTATATTCAGCTTATCAAAAAGAAAGGAAAACTCCTCTTCTAAGACCATAGAGATTTTTGTCCGCACATCCTGGGAAAGAGAGTGGATTTCTTTTTTAAAAGGGCCCAAAGCTTTCTTTCGGGTTTTGTAGATGAACTGGTCATTAGTCCAGTCAGGTTTCTTTTCCCCGGCACACTCCTTGTGTAACCAGTCATAAATTTTTTCTTTTAAGGGTAGAGGCAAATAATCATAGGCGATGTTTTGAAATTGGGTTGCTAAATGTATTTCAGCGCAACCAACTTCCGGAAAACGATGAAAGGCTTCAGCGGGAAGAGTTGAGGCTCCGTGCTGGACTGCTCCGGCCATACCGTGATCGTCGCGGGCAATATTAGAAAGTTTAGTTAAAGTATCAAAGTCAATACTAACCTTGGCAATAGTGCCGTCAGGCAAGACAACTCCTCCATGGCTGGTTCCTGTCTGGATACTTATTTTGGAAATCCCTTTTAAAGAGCCGATTTCTTTTTTGTAACCTTCTATAAAAGCATAAAGTTCATCCGGTGTAGAATTTTTTCCGCCAACTTCACCAATCTCTCCACCCACTGATATTACCAGGCCTTCGGGTTGTAATCCTCTTATGTATTTTGTAAACAAAGAACAAACTTCATAATTAAGCTTTTGTTGTTCATCCAAAGTTTCCTTTGCCAAATCGACTAAAGTAGACGAGTCAATATCAATATTGTAGAAACCGGATTCAGCAGCTTCTTCAATCAATTCTTTTAGAGGATTAATCTCAGCATCAGGGTCTTTTAAATAATTTGCCGCTTTAACCTGAAAATGGTCGCCTTGAATAAAGATTGGGCCGCAATATCTCTCTTTCATTGCCGCCAAAAGAATAATTGAGCTATACTCCAAGGGCCTTTGTCCTGTATAGCCGATTTCGCTTTTAGCAATCTCAAAGATGAATACTCCGGCATTTATCTTTTCTGCCGCTCTGAATGCTGCCCGGGTCAAATCAAAAGTAAGAGTTCTGATATTCATTGCCGGAACAGTAAAGCCGCTGGCTTCTTTTCTGCCCATAGCTTCATATAAGCCTTGAGTCGAAGAGAGAACCGCTCCTAAAGTTTGAGCGCAAGTGTGACTCACCCAGTAGCAAAGCCGCCGTAGATGAGCATCCTCGCTCAAGATTATTGTATCGACCAGATTATCGATAATCTTTTCGCGAAAGATAGCTTCATCCTTGATTACGATTTCACCTTCTCTCTCTTCAATGCCTTGATTATTTAGGATTTCCGTTTCAGTCTTGTAAATCATTTTTTACCTCCTTTTAGGTAAGAATTTTAATTAATTTGTAATAACTATTCACCTCTATATCTTTGGGTTGAATTGCTTTAGTCAAAGGAATTGTGGTTAACTTCCCCTCTTTTATGGTAACACATTTGTCGCTTTTACCTTTTTTTAGTACTTCCAAAGCATAATTTGCATAACGTGCCGCTAAGATACGGTCAAAGGCTGTAGGTCGCCCTCCGCGCTGAATGTGGCCTAGAACTACTTCCCTTGTTTCTAAGCCGGTGATTTTATTAATTTTTTTGGCAATGTCAGCGGCTTTTGCCTTTCCTTCGGCAACGGTAATTATCCAGCTAATCTTACCCTGAATATTTCCTTCTACAATTTCTTCGCAGATTTTTTTAATATTAAACTGTCTTTCCGGTAATAATACTTCTTCGCAACCGCCGGCCAAAGCTACTCTTAAAGCAATATAACCGCAGTTACGTCCCATAACTTCAACTACAAATATTCGTTCTAATGATGTAGCGGTGTCTCTTATTTTGTCTAAGGCATCTAAGGCTACGTTGACCGCGGTATCAGCGCCGATACTCATCTCAACACCATTAATATCGTTATCAATTGTAGCCGGAATTCCTATAACCGGAATCGAGTATTTAGTGGCTAAAATATGGGCTCCGGCTAAAGAGCCGTTGCCGCCAATAACAATTAAACCGTCAATACTATTATCGCGAAGAGTTCTAACTGCTTGTTGCTGTCCGGTGAGAGTTTTAAATCTTTTTGAACGCGCGGTTTTTAGAATCGTACCGCCCAGATTGATGATTCCTGAGACTGAACGCCGGTTTAAGAGTTTTAACTCGCCCTCGATAAGGCCCTGGTAACCGCGAAAAATACCATAGACCTCAAGGCCGCAAGCATTAGCGCTGCGCACCGAAGCGCGGATAGCAGCATTCATTCCGGCACAATCTCTGGTTAGTAATCCTATTCTTTTCATCATTCGCTGTTAATTAATCATTAGCGGTAAATATTATCCGTTTATTGTCGACTATTGACTATCGACTAATTACGTTCCTTCCTGCCAACTGGAAAGATACTTCTTTTGTTCTTTGGTTAATACGTCTATGCTTATGCCCATGGCTTGGAGTTTTAACCGGGCAATTTTAGCATCAATTCTATCAGGTACTTTATAGACCTTTTTTTCTAACTTTTCATGATTCTTGATAATATACTCGCAGCTCAAAGCCTGGTTAGCAAAGCTTAAATCCATAACTTCAGCCGGATGTCCCTCGGCGCAAGCAAGATTGACCAATCTGCCTTCTCCCAGCAAATAAATCCTTTTTTTATTTTTAAAGGTATACTCTCTTACCAGGGGTTTAACTTCTCTTTTTGCCTGAGCCATTTTTTCTAAGGCTTTAATATTAATTTCAACATCAAAATGTCCGGAATTACAGATAATCGTTTTATCCTTCATTAAAGGAAAGTGTTCTTTGGAGAGAACATTTATGTCTCCGGTAAGAGTGATAAAAATATCACCGATTCCGGCTGCCTTTTTCATCGGCATTACTCTAAAACCATCCATGGTTGCTTCTAATCCTTTTAAATGGTCAACTTCGCAGACAATTACATTTGCGCCCATACCTTGAGCTTTCCGGGCTGCTCCTTTGCCGCACCAGCCATAGCCGCAGATAACTACTGTTGTTCCGGCAATTAATTTATTGGTAGCCCGGATTATTCCGTCAAGAGTTGATTGGCCGGTACCGTAGCGATTATCAAAAAGGTGCTTAGTGTAAGCATCATTTACGGCAATAATTGGATAAAGAAGCCGGCCTTCTTTTTGTAAGGCTTTAAGTCGAATTACACCGGTAGTTGTTTCTTCAGTGCTTGCTAAGGGTAGTTTTACGTTTTGTTTTGAGGCGGCGAGTTTATGGATTGTAGACACTAAATCCGCCCCATCATCAAGGGTAATTTGGGGATTAGCTTTTAGCACTGAATTAATATGATCATAGTAAGTTTTGGTGTTTTCAGCGTTAATCGCGAATACCTCGATACCATAATCAAAGGCTAATGAGGCAGCGGTATCATCCTGGGTCGATAAA
>JAIWAR010000058.1:0-7801 GCA_048634245.1 Methanosarcinales archaeon
TGCTGAGGAGGCCGGGGCAGATTGTTTCGTACTCCAGTCCACTGTAACTACCGCTAAACATATAGCTACTAAGTATAAGCCTTTAGACCTGCATAAATTTTGTAAACAAAGAAAGATCCCGGTAATTTTAGGTAATTGTGTCACCTATAACGTTACCCTAGAGCTTTTTGAAACCGGCTGTTCGGGAATTTTGGTCGGTGTAGGCCCGGGAGCAGCATGCACTACCAGAGGAGTTTTAGGCATTGGTGTTCCTCAGGTAACCGCTACTATTGATTGTTCCGCGGCCAGAGACTTTTATTACCAGAAGACCGGTAAGTACGTTTCGATAATTACTGATGGTGGAATGAGCCGTGGCGGCGATATCTGTAAGGCTTTTGCTTCAGGGGCCGATGCGGTGATGATTGGATCGGCCTTTGCTCGTTCAAAAGAGGCTCCGGGGGGGGGATTCCATTGGGGTATGGCTACTTCTCACGGTAATTTACCCCGGGGTACAAGAATAGAGGTGGGTATGACTGGTAGTTTAGAACAAATCCTTTTTGGACCGGCAACAGTTGATGATGGTTCTCAGAATTTAATCGGAGCCCTTACCACTTCCATGGGTTCCTTAGGCGTAAAAACACTTAAAGACATGCGTTTTGTAGAAATTATCATTGCTCCTTCTATTCAGACTGAAGGGAAAATATTTCAGGCTGCCCAGAGAGTGGGGATGGGGAAATAAAAGTGCAGAAAGATACAATTTTAATCCTTGATTTCGGGTCTCAGTATACTCAGCTTATCGCCCGCCGGGTAAGAGAGCTAAAGGTCTTTAGCGTCATTGAACCTTGTACCATAAGTATTGAGAAGATAAAAAAGATTAATCCTAAAGCAATAATTCTTTCCGGCGGCCCGCACAGTGTTTACGGGAAGAAAGCCCCGGGCTTTAAAAAACAAATCCTGCAATTAGGTATACCGATTTTAGGAATTTGCTACGGAATGCAGATTTTAGTTAAGGTTTTAAAGGGAGAGGTCAAGGAGAGCAAAAAAAGAGAATATGGAAAGGCTGAGATGTATATTGACGATCATGAGGATTTATTCTTTTCCCTTCCGGCAAAAATCACCTCCTGGATGAGCCATACCGATCAGGCCGTAGGGCTCCCCTCCGGTTTTAAGCTGCTGGCTCACACTTTAAATACAAAGTTTGCTTCTATCGGCCATAGAAAAAAGAAGATTTACGGGGTTCAGTTTCATCCCGAGGTTGTCCATACCGAGTTAGGTATACAAATAATTTCTAATTTTTTATTTAGGATTGTTGGCTGTTTCGCGACTTGGCAGTTGGAAGATTTTATTTTTGAGCAGATAAAAGAAATAAGAAAAAAAGTAGGCAAGAAAAACGTTATTTTAGGCTTAAGCGGAGGCGTAGACTCATCCACCGCCGCACTTCTTTTGCATAAAGCTTTGGGGAAGAAACTAAAATGTATTTTTGTTAATAACGGCGTTCTAAGAAAGTTTGAAGCCAAGAAGGTAATAAGGGTTTTCCGGGATCACTTTAAAATGGATCTGCATTATGTAGATGCCTCAAAATTATTCTTAAGCCGGTTAAAGGGAGTCGTCGATCCGGAAAAAAAGCGTAAGATAATCGGGCATGAATTTATAAAAGTATTTGAAGCTGAAGCGAAAAAAATTAAAAACGTTGGATTTCTCGCTCAAGGGACACTATACCCCGATGTGATCGAATCGATATCTTTTTTCGGCGGCCCCACCGCCTGTATAAAATCACATCATAATGTAGGGGGCTTGCCGTTAGATATGAAGCTAAAATTAATTGAACCTTTTCGCCAGCTTTTTAAAGATGAAGTTAGAGAAATCGCAAAGATTCTTAAACTGCCGGCGGCTACAATTAACCGCCATCCTTTTCCCGGCCCGGGTTTAGCAATAAGGATTATTGGCGCAGTAAACATTAAGCAACTTAAGATTTTGCGTGAGGCTGAGGCTATTTTTGAGAAGATAATAAAGAGTAATAATCTTTATGATGATATTTGGCAGGCATTTTGCGTTTTACTCCCGCTTAAGACAGTAGGAGTAATGGGCGATAAGAGAACTTATGAATATGTACTGGCAATACGTTCGGTGAGCAGCCTTGACGGGATGACCGCGGATTGGTCTAAAATACCTTATTCTGTCCTTGATGAAATCTCTACCGCTATCATTAATAAAGTAAGAGGAATAAACAGGGTCGTTTTCGATATAAGCTCTAAACCCCCGGCCACCATTGAGTGGGAATAAGATACGTTGCATGTCACAAGTAACACGTCACAAGTAGTTCACGATGAAAGCTGAGGTGTGTTACATCGATAATAGATTTTATGACACACGCTGATTTTGTTCATCTTCACGTGCATACCCAATATAGCCTCTTAGACGGAGCTTGCTTGTTGGGCAGGCTTGTTGACAAGGCTGTCCAATACAAATTGCCGGCTTTAGCCATGACTGATCACGGTAATATATTTGGAGCAATAAAATTTTATAGTCTATGCATGAAAAAGGGAATAAAACCTATAATTGGCTGTGAAGTCTATGTAGCTCAGGGGTCACGCTTTGACAAAGAATACCGGCCTAAGGGTGACAATAATTACCATCTTATTCTTTTGGCTAAGGATCAAGAAGGGTATTCTAATCTTATAAAACTAGTTAGCTTAGCTCACCTGGAAGGGTTTTATTATAAGCCCCGGGTAGACAAAGAGCTTCTTGGAGAGTACCACAAAGGATTAATTGCTTCCAGCGCCTGCCTTAAAGGGGAAATTCCTTCAGCGATTATTTCCGGTAATATAAATAAGGCGTATAAACTAGCCGATGATTATCTAAATATTTTTGGTAAGGGAAATTTTTATCTGGAAGTTATGGAGAATGGTTTAAGCGAACAAAAAAAAGTGAATGCGCAGTTAATTAAAATTTCCCGGGATTTAGACATTCCTTTAGTTGCTACCAATGATGTTCATTATCTGGAGAAAGAAGAGTCATTTGCCCAAGAGGCTCTACTGGCTATCCAGACTCAGACTACTCTTGATGACCCTAATCGTTTTAGGTTTAACAGTGATACTTTTTATTTCCGCAGCCCTCTTGAGATGAAACAACTCTTTAAAGATATCCCGCAAAGCCTGAAGAATACTATTGAAATTACTCAGAAGTGTAATCTTACTATGGATTTTTCTCAGATACATCTTCCTCATTTTCCGTTACCGGAAGGAATAGATGAGAATGGTTACCTGCGAAAAATTTGCCGGGAAAACTTAGATGGCCGATACCCTAAAGCAAATAAGGTTATTCAGGAAAGATTGGAGTATGAATTAGGTATTATTAAGAAGACCGGATTTTCCAGTTATTTTTTAATAATTTGGGATTTAGTTAAATTTGCCAAGGAGAATCATATTCCCGTCGGGCCGGGCCGTGGGAGCGCTGCCGGAAGCATAGTAAGCTACATTCTTCATATTACCGATGTAGATCCGTTAAAATATGATCTTCTTTTTGAAAGGTTCCTAAACCCCGCGCGTATTTCTATGCCTGATATTGATATCGACTTCTGTTATGAAAAACGGGCTGAAGTTTTAAGTTATGTAGCCAGGAAATACGGTAAAGCAAACGTTGCTCAGATAATTACTTTTGGAACAATGCTGGCCCGGGCAGTAATTAGGGATGTGGGACGGGTTATGAGTATTGGTTACTCCGAAGTAGACAAAATCGCTAAGATGATTCCTTATGGTGTCGGCCAGCAGATTGATTTAAGGCGGGCTTTAACTTTGAATTCGGATCTCTCCGGCCTTTACGACTCTGATGCGAGGATTAAGCGTCTTATTGATGTAGCTATACAATTAGAGGGGCTTTCCCGCCATGCTTCTACTCATGCTGCCGGAGTAGTTATCTCCGACAGGCCCTTAATGGAGAGAGTTCCTTTAATCAGAGGCGCTGACGGAGAGGCGGTCACCGGTTTTGATATGGGGTCTTTGGAAAAAACCGGCTTGCTTAAGATGGATTTCTTAGGCTTAAAGACTCTTACAGTAATAGATGAGACTGTAAAGATTATAAAGAGGACTAAAGAAATAGAGCTGGATATTACCGCGATACCCCCTGTCGATAAGAAGACTTTTTCTCTTTTAGCCAAGGGTAATACTATCGGTGTTTTTCAATTGGAAAGTAGGGGGATGAGAGATATTCTAAAGAAAATAAATCCTACTAAGTTTGAAGATTTGATTGCTGTTTTAGCTCTTTATCGTCCCGGCCCTTTAGGCAGCGGCATGGTTGATGATTTTATCAGCAGAAAACAAAATAAGAAAAGTATTCTCTATATCCACCCTGAATTAGAGTCGATTTTAAATAAGACTTACGGGATAATTCTTTATCAGGAGCAGATTATGCAAATAGTTGCTAAGTTGGCCGGGTTTGATATGTCCCGGGCCGATTTATTGAGAAAAGCTATTGGTAAAAAGATTCCAGAAATTATGGAAGAACAAAGGCAGTTGTTTTTAGATGGCTGCCTGAAAAATAATATTCCGGTAAATACCGCCGGGAAAATATTTGAACTAATTAATTATTTCTCAAATTACGGTTTTAACAAATCACACAGTACCGCTTATGCTTTAATTTCTTATCGCACAGCTTTTTTAAAAGCTAATTATCCTGTAGAGTTTATGGCGGCTCTTTTGACTAGTGAGCGAAATAATACTGATAAGATTGTAGAGTATGTTAATGAAGCAAACCGGATAAAAATTGAAGTTCTTCCCCCGGATATAAATATCAGTTTTACTAATTTTACAGTAACTGATGATCGAAATATACGCTTTGGTTTAATGGCCATCAAAAATGTAGGTAAGGCCGCCTTGGAAAGTATTATTGAAACCAGAAAACAAGATAAGTTCAAGAGTATTTTTGATTTTTGCCGCAGAGTAGATTCACGGGTAGCGAATAAGAAGGTTGTCGAAAGTCTTATAAAGTCCGGAGCAATGGATAGTTTTAATCTCCGGCGGGCTCAGATGATGGTCCTTTTGGATAAAATATTAAATAAGGGGACAAAACAAGAAGACCCGTCTCAATTAAGGCTTTTTTCTGCTCCTCAAGACGAAAGTGTTCCCGATATCGAGGAGTGGCCGTTATTGCAAATATTAACTTTTGAGAAGTCTCTTTTGGGTATATATTTAACCGGCCACCCTTTATCCGCTTTTTCCGGTTTAGTTAATTATTTACCGCGTAAAAAAATTGTTCGTCTTTGGGAGCGCCAACGGCAGGAAGATGTTATAGTTTGCGGGGTGGTAGAAAAGGTAAAAAACATTATTACTCGCAGGAAGGGTGAAAGAATGGCAATCTTAAAACTTGAAGACGAAACCGGCAATATTGAGGTTTTTATTTTTCCCCGTCTTTTCAATGAATGCGCGCTTTATCTCCGGGAAAAAGCAGTGGTGGTATTGAAGGGAAAAGTAGAAGCTAAAGATGCAATTCCTAAGATATTAGCTTCACAAGTTATTCCCATAGAGAAGGTTGCTGATTATATTAAAAGTGCGAATATTTCTCTAAAAGATAACGGTATTTCGTTGAGTCGCTTAAAAAACATTTTTCTTAACCATCAAGGAGATACGCCGGTATTTTTTTCTTTTAAAGATTCCAAACTTAAGGGAGTAAAGGTAAAAACAGGAAGCAAGTTTTATATCTCTTTGAATGATAAGGCTTTAACAGAGATAGGCTCTGCGGTGGGCGAGGGAAACTTGTCCTTGACACTTTAATTTGGCAGTGATAAACTCAGAATATGAGGAAAAGAGATATAGTTCTTAAGATTAGCCAGGAGACCCGGATAAAGCAGGGTATAGTAAAGCAGATTGTGCAGCGGACATTCGACACTGTATTTGAGGCTTTAAAGAGCGGGAAAAGGATTGAATTAAGAAATTTTGGGGTATTTCAGGTCAAAAAAAGAAAAAAAAGAATTGGCAGGAATCCTAAAACCGGAGAGGTTATCCCTGTTCCTGAAAGGCTCACCGTTGTCTTTAAGCCTGGCCTGGAGATGAAGAAAACTATAAAATAGCCGCACTTGCCTAGTATGGACCCCACTATCTTCCCTCTAAAATTAACTTGCCTAAAACTAATAGGAGGAAAGTTAGAGTGAAAAAAATTTACTCTAGTATTCGCGGGATGTCTGATTTTGATCCCGCACAAAGCTTAATTTTTAAAGAAGTAATCTTGAAAGCAAAAGAGATCTTCAAGATTTTTAATTATGAAGAAATTATTCTTCCTATTTTGGAAGAAAAAGGCCTATTTACTAAAGGTGTAGGGGAAGCCACTGACATTGTAGAGCGGCAGATGTTTAAGCTTGAGGGTAAAGATATAGTCTTGCGGCCTGAAGGTACGGCTCAGGTGATAAGGTATTATCTTCAGAATTCACTTCATAAAAAGGGAGATTTCTATAAATTTTTCTATACCGGAGCAATGTTTCGGGGAGAAAGGCCGCAAAAAGGAAGATTACGTCAATTTCATCATATTGGAGCCGAAGCCATAGGCTCAGGTAGTTTTTATCTTGATGCCGAGATGATTATTTTAGCTTTAAAGATATTGGATAAAGCGGGCCTCAGCCAGAGGCAATTGCAGATAAATACTTTAGGCTGCGCTGAAGATAAGGCAAAATTTTCCCGCTACCTTAAAGAAAGCCTGGCTTGTGAAAAAAAGAACCTTTGCAGCGATTGCCAAAAGAGGTTAGGCAAGAATCCTTTAAGAGTGCTTGATTGCAAAAAAGAACAATGTAAAAGGATAGTTACTACTTTGAATTTAAGACACCAACATCTTTGCGGCAATTGTCATAAGGAGTTTAGGAATCTACTTTCCCTTCTTGATGATTTAGGTATCCGGTATACTTTTTCACCTTATATGGTTAGAGGCCTTGATTACTATACCCATACTGTTTTTGAAATTACCTCAAAAGAGTTGGGCTCTCAAGATGCGATCGGTGCCGGAGGCCGGTATAATAATTTAATTAAATACTTGGGCGGGCCGGATATCCCGGCTATCGGCTTTGCTTTAGGCTTAGAAAGAATCCTTCTTGCTTTAAGACAGAAACAAAAATCTACGCCTGTTACGGTGGAAAAAAGATTAGATGTTTTTATCGCCTTGGCCGGAAGAGGCTTTTCTGATTCAGGGTTTAACATCTTAGCTCAATTAAGGCAGGCGGGTTTAGCCTGTGATTTTGATTATTGTGATAAATCTTTAAAAGGGCAGCTGCGGTTTGCTCAGAAGAAAGGTGCTAAGACAGTTGTGATTCTAGCCGAATCAGAGATAAAAGAGGGTATGTTACTTCTTAAGGATATGAAGAAAGCAACTCAGAAAAGAATAAAGAAAGAAAATTTAATTTCAGAGGTAATCAAGCTGGTTAAAACTTAAAAGGAGTGAGCAATGTTAAGGACACATACTTGCGGTCAATTGATAGAGAGTGATGTAGACAAGGAAGTAGTTTTGTGCGGTTGGGTGGCTTCCCGCCGCGATCACGGTAAACTTATCTTTATTGACTTGAGGGACCGATATGGGATTACACAAATAATTTTTCTGCCTAAGCCTAATGCAGCTACTTACGAGTTAGCTAAAAGATTAAGAAACGAGGATGTAATAAAAGTTAAAGGCGCAGTTAGCCGTCGGCCCAAGAAGACGGAAAATCCTAAAATACCAACAGGATTTATTGAAGTTGCCGCCGGAGAACTGGATATTTTAAGTCCTGCGGAGGATTTGCCATTTAACGTTGAAGATGACATAGAGGCCGGAGAGGAAATTCGCCTAAAGCACCGTTATCTTGATTTAA
>JAIWAR010000059.1:0-7734 GCA_048634245.1 Methanosarcinales archaeon
ACACAGATTACACTATTCCCCAATTCAGCGAACATCGCCGCAGTAGCAAGCCCGACGTATTCAGCACCAATTACAGCAATTTGTTTGCCGCCGTCGTTATTCGTTAAACCCAACACCAAATCACTATTTATTAATTCTTTAGCGTGCTCCTCTGTGAGCCTTTCGTCTCTCTCAATGATAGCTAGACATATTTCATCCCAATAGCGAGCTACTTCTTTGTTCCCAAAACTAAATCCAATCTTCTGAATATGGAATATATAAAAAGCAACTATTTCATCTAAAGAACGGCCTTTTATCTGATCCGCACTCACCACAAACTTTTCAATCTGGCCGGGAAATGCCGAATAAAGAGCACGTAATCTTTCTATATATAGGTAAGTATTTTCCTCTTTATTGCGATACTCAGGAAAGAAGGAAAAATTAACATATGAATCAGTAAGGCCGGCATATCCGGTCAAATTTGCAATATAAGCCAGAATAGTATCCCCACGCACTAACAACTCCGCACGATACCCTCCCACTGCATGCGGTCCTGAATGAATATCATAGATTAACCAGCGTACGCCATTACCTAAATCTGCCGCTCTTACTCCTTTATGGATTAAATCAAAACGGATGCATGGAGCTACACCTCTACGACTAAATTCATCTATAACCAAATGGTGATACTTCATTGCCTCATCTTCTGATACATCAAGAATCTTTAAAGGCTGTTTGATTCTTGCTATTACTTCCAGTGCATTCCCCCCGTCATTTGATCTCTGGGAAAAACCCTTAGCCGTTGCATCACGCGATGAAGCTCTAAGAAGGGAACAGAAGTCAATAGAGTCTTTTTCTATGTTATATCGCTGCGCCAATGAATCTAAATCTATTGTTTCTTCCTTATCCAGGTAATCAATTAATTGGGATACAGCTTTAAATAGGGCTGACGAGGTATTAAGGATAACTCCGGCAAGGTATAGGCGGCTCCAGAGACTTTTCTCCCAGGGCTGGCCGCGGATACCATTAAACTTAGCTGATTTATATTGCTTAAATATTTCTTCCTCTCTTTGGGTAAGATCAGTTAATTGTCTTATTCTCTCTATCTCTCCTTCAATCCATTCTATTTCTCCTTTCATCCAAACCGCATTCTCATAAAAATCGCTGGCTTTAGGCCCGCTGCGGTAAGAATCAACTAAGTCTTTCATCAATTCCTGCTTGCCTGACTTCCTCCTTGCCAGATACAGAATATAATGGTAAAAAGAATGTCTGGTTTTTTCTTCTGAATCAAGCATGTCGTGTATAGGCATGCCTGTCTCTATCCGGCGCACCTCGCCATGGCCTACTATTAAATTAAAATTACGCCTGAAGGTTACCCCCTTAGCAATAACTAACCGGCCGCTGCCCCTTACAACTATAGTAACATCAGCGTCTACTGTAACGTCCTTGCCAATAACTACCTTTGTTTTTTGGTTATATTGATTATTTACTCTTAAAATGAAACGCCGGCCATTCTCTATCCGAAAGCCTTTGCCTATTCTCGTATGTCTTCCGCTAAGATATACCTCTGTATTCAGGCCGATAAATCCGTTTCCTTTTATCGTTTTCTCTAAATGCCGGCCGTCCCAGGAAGCAAAAGCAGAAGACAACTCTATCCTAGCTGAATCAGCAACATACCACCCCTGTCTTCTTAAAAGGCCAGCATCGTATTCACTAAACAATTCTCCTGCTCTTTCCGGGTTATCCGGGCCGTCCTTCTCCGGTACCTTTATCGGTGCAAATCCCCCTACCCGGTCAACTAAAATATGCGCCCCTTTAGACTCACCGGTTAAGAATCCATGAAAGGCCATAACTTCAAACTTATGCGCTTTCAACCTTCCGCTATCTTTACTGTGACACTCCCAAGTCTCAGGATGATACCCGGCTAAGGCTTTATTCCTAGCCACCACCACCGGCAGCTCAGCTAAAGGATTGTCTTTATCTAAAAATGAGCTCAGGCTCCAAATTAAAGTATTAGTATTACCTAAACGCAGCCAAAGTACGGCTTTTTTTTCTAAATCTTCTTTAGCATAATCTTTTCCGGCATATTCTAAATTTATATCTTCAGGCAAATCATCAATACAACACAAGTGCCCTTCTATCCACCCCTCTATCTCTCCTCCTCTTAGTTCTTTCTCCTGCCCGTTTTTAAATACTATTTCTTGTTTATCTTCAGTCATTCTCTCTTCAAACCTGCCTCTAAACCAACCCCCGAACTCATTCTGTTCCCGCATGAAATACTCACCTTTATCAGATTTATAAAACACAATTTTGTCTCTGTCATCAAGTACATAGGTATATTTAAAATAGCTCAGCTCTGCTGGAATCTGATTATATTCAATAAGGCCATCCTTGCCGTCAATAAGAACCGGCATCCCCACACTTTCCTGCGACCCGGACTTCTCTACAGCTAATATACTCATGTGTTCCATGCCCGGCTTTATATCCTCTCCGGATATTACATGATAGCCAAGTGCTTCCGGTGCCGGTAAAAAGGCATTATCTACATTGAGCATTAATGCGTACTCTATAGCAAAAGTCCCCAGCCATTCAAGGACTTCCCTATCTCTTAAAATATAATCCCGGGCATCACCATGGCCAAACCCGCCTACTGCTATTTTATTCTTTTTCTCTAAAATAAACTCTCCTTTATCTGTTACTTGAGGCATAACTCTCTGCTGAACAAATTTGACTTCTTCAACCGGTATTTGCCCAAAATACTTTCCATCTATAATCCTCTCCCTGAAAAACTCAACTGTCTCTTGATGGGTAACATCACTGGTCATTACAAGCCAGGGAATCGGCTGCCCGTATTCTTCTTTCAGTGCCCGGATTCTTTCTGCCCGCAATCTGCCTAAGGATTTCATCATTACCTGAGAAGCTTTAAGCATAATCTTAGGATGTTCATAACCCAAACGCCCGCCGCTGCCGCCGGCAAGCTCTAAGAAAAAGGCTTTGCCTTCCTTATAAGCTTGTTCACCTACTTCTCTTGCCTTACAAATTTCCTCTCCACTCCCGGCAATTAAATCCTTTACTTCCGCTGCTTCTATATTATCCGTTGTTGCCTCCACTTTCGCCCCTTCTTCCTTTATTATAATAAAACGCTGATATAACCTTTCGGCCTCTTCTAAATCTATGGTCTTTAACTGACTTATTAATTCTTGCTTCCCGCTTTCAGTTAATTCTTCCCAAAAATGGAAGATACCGCCTTTGCCAAAAGCAATTGCCTTAGCTGCTGCCTTTTGGCCTTCCGGGCTGAGTAGTTCATCAGTCAGCACTGCTTCTATCTCTTCTTCACTCAAACGTTCAAGGCTCAATTCATAACCCTTATTCTTATTCTCCATTCCGATAATTTTTGCGTACTCATCTTTAAACTGCTCTATCAATTCAAAGACAGTATCCTGATGGGTTCCGCCGTCGGCTTGTTTTGCTTCGTCTACGCCTACCCTATGGTCTTTTGACTCCCCTGCAAATCCCAATTTTTTCGCCAATTCTCTGAAGCCTTCTTGTGTATCCTGCGTTTCTACGTAATCCAATCCGTCCGGCAGATTATCCACCTTCTTGAAATCATGAATATATTCTTCTTTCTTCATTATGCCTATTGCGTTTGCTTGCTCTATCTGTGTAATGTCGCCTGTAGTAGATTCAAGGTATAATCTCCCGCTTCTAAACCGGAGATAATTAGGCAGGCCATATACAGTGAGAAGCTCTTTTAGTGCTTCTACATTGTAATAGTTTCTGAAAGCATTATAAGGAGGATTGCCGCTTAAAAGGATATCAAAGGCGTCACTATTAGCATTCATACCTTCTAATAGGAATTTCTTACCTTTTCTGTCTCTAATAAAATTGCCTCCTTTCTGGCCTGTAGTATTGGCTACTAACTCTACTACTACATTGTGCCCTTTTTCCATAAGGCTGCATGCACATGCTAATATCCGGGTATCTATTACATTTTCGCTTATCTTGGTAAGGTCATTGACCCGATGTGTGCCTATTATTTTAACTTTTTTGTCTATAAGATAATCAAGTGCGCTGCCTTCCAGAGACACCCTGCTTTTTTCTTCGCCTTCTGTCTTTATATAGAATGCAGCTCCTTTTTGTATTAATTGTACTGTAGCATAACCATGGCCGTAGGGGTATCGCTTGCTCTGAGAGTCTCTTGTTACTCTACAGTTTTTATCTATATCCCAGCCTCTAAACATATCCTGTATGATAAAAAGTACGTTTTGATCCTTAAAGCCGTAAAATTCATGTTTAACTATATGTTTTATAATTTTCTCTGCATCTTCTTCGTTTATATGGATAATTATTACTGCCTCCTTAATGTCCGCTCCCAGCTCCTCTAACTTTAATCTATGCTGTATAAGCTGCCTTGGGCCAAGGCCTATGTCTTTGGCCTCTTTATCTGTTAAGCTGTTATAGATTCCTCTGAAGTCATTATAGAGTTTGTCTATTTTTTCATTAGTGTATTTGTTTTCTTTAAAATAATCCGCGATTGTCTCTTTTATGCCTTTAGCCTCCTCTTTATCAAACTCTGAATCAACTTCTAATAAAACTTTGGCCAGCTCTTTAATTTTAATAAAATAGATTGCTCCCAAGCCTAACCTTGTGCCTGCACCGGCAAATAAGAACTCAGCAACATATTTGCCTTGTTTTATTAATTCCTTTGCTTTGTCTTCCTTAATTGTATTATCCACTATCTTTTCTTCTGCTATCTGTAAATCTTTAGGGCTGGCATGATAAAGATTTATCCTGTTTAATAATCTCTCCATCTGCTTTTTTATATCCTTGCCCCGGCCATACTCCTCTAATAAGTCCCTAACATCTATTATGTAATCGCCTAAGAGTTCTTTTATTAGGTAAGGGATGGATTGATAAAAGCCTATCTTATCTTCAAATGCTTCTGCTCTGCTTATAGCTACTAATTCATTCCACCACTTCGCAAGTGTATAGATTCCGTTATCTGTATTATAATTCAATACATAAAGAGTGGATAAGAGCACCTCTTTATGGGTCTGATAGTAGCCCTTTATATCCTTTTTTATCTCTTCTTCTGATTTGTCGGGATTAAGGTAATAATCTAATTCAGAGTATGCTATTCCGAAAAGAAACAGCTCATAACTGCGGTCATCCACCTCACATAGTTCAGTACAACTTAACAACCTCTTGTTAATTAAAATCTTATCCTCTAAACCCAATGCCCCTTCCCGGGTATTACTGCTTATAATTACATTAATACTTTTACCTTCTTTGAGTTCCTGCCCTAATTCCTTTAATCCATGTTCAAAAGCTGTTAACAGCCATCTCTCTTCGACTGAGCTTAGCCTTTCTTTGCTATTGCCATAATCTATGGTTAGCCTGCCTTCTTCTGTAGTTATTACTTTAAATTCAGCCCTTTCACTTATCATATATCCCTGTTTATTCATCCTTACCTTTATAGGGTAATTAAAGGTTCTTGCCGGGGTTAGGCTGGTTCCGCCGTCGTTATCTCCGGAAATAGCTGACGAAAAATCTAAAAGATTTCTTTTAGCCCTCGCAAAATCTCTAGCTTGCTCATCAATCTTCTCTTCCATCTGAACATAGCTCAAACCACTCACTTCTCTTGCAAAAGTAGCTACACGCGCATGAAATATTGGAGTTAGAGCTTCTAAAAGATGTCCTCTTTTATCCGGATTTAAATTACGATAAATATTAAGGAAGGTGAATACGATATTGGCCCATTGCTTTGAAGTAAGATTAAATTCGTCTGAATCTGATTGGTTTAATCTTTTTAATAAAGGAAGAATATCTGAAAAATTCTCTTCATAAAACTCTTTGTACTTTACAAAATCTGACTTATATTGATTAATCCACTGGTGATAATCAATATTAACAATTTTATTGGCTGAAATTTCAGGCTCAGGCGGCCCATGAATCCTTATATTTTCTATACTTTCGTCATCTACTCTTGATTCAATGTAATCCATATGCCGAAGGATAATATCAAATAAAGGCCTGGTATAAATTGCAGGGAATAAAGCGGCTATTGTCCCTTTTGTTATAGGGTTATGGATTTTCCTTTCCAACCAAATCTCTTTTATTCTCGCGTTATTCACAATTGCTATAGCGGCAAATTGCGCCTCAAATGGTAGAGGAACAAGCCAAAGTTCTTTTTCCTTTAAATAATTATCAACCAATTTAACAGTAGCCACGAATTCTCCGCCAACCGGCTGACGTACCCTTTTCCCATAAAGCGCGGCCACTATCGGAAAAACAAAATGATCTGTTATCGATTGATCATCCCGATAATAGTTACGAATATAATCAGGTGAAATATAATCTGCTTTTTCAGTCAATATAGGCTCCAAAAAGCTTCTTATCCAATTAGGTGTTATGGTAAGATCAGCATCTAATAACATAAATACCTTTGCATTTAATCTTTTTGTGAGCTTAAAAAATGCTCTTTCGCTCCATTTCTTACCTTGTATCCCCGCAAATTGAGGTTCTTTTGTAAATGCAGCCACCGGAATACCTTCCTTACCGTCCATTTCTTTCGCCGCATCAACTGTTCCCGCTTTTACAGCTTCGCCAATAACAACCACAACTGCCTTGCTTCCAGGATAATAATCCGCAAGTCCCTTTTGTGCATTCGCAAGAAGTTCCTTTATGTTAGCTATTTCATCGTAGCAAGGTATACCCACCACTATATCTACCTCTCCAATTGCCTCAACGACTTCTTCAATCTTTCCCTCTACACTCTGATCAAAAATATCTATCACCTCTATAAAAGATTCAATTCCTCCCCCTATCTTCCCGCCGTCTAGATTATTTCTTTGCTTAGCTTCCTGTCCTAATCTCTCCAATCTCTCCTTTAACACATCTGGAGATAAATTTACTAATTTTTCTAAATTAGAATAAGTCAAGGGAACCATCTCGTGTACTGTTATCTTCCGCGTCACCTGTTTAGCTTGAGAATAATAACAAGGAGACCTGCCTACTACAACAATATAGTCTACAACATGATCGCACCTACCCTTACACTCACCATAAACGTCAACAACAGTTCCACCTTCATAACTATCACCTGGACTCAATGATGGCCTACCCTCTCCAACGTTAATACTTTCGGCTTCTTCCCATCCGGAGAATTTTCCTTTCACTTCTATAAATTCCTTAGTTTTTCCTTCTTTAGAACTAACGCTATATTTATTAGTATACATAATTTCGTAATCAAGGATTATTTCGAAATTAGATATTTCTGGCACCCTTCGCACCATCTCACCAGCATGAGTTTTTAATAATGTTGATTTCCTATGTGAATATGATTTCAACTCATTTTCCGCTTTTTTAAACCATAAAGGAATCTTCTTTGCCACCCATAATGCTTTCCTGAATTCCTCCGGATTTACGCCATATTTAATAATTACTTCTTTGCCTTCTTTTAATGTCCTAAAAATATTTATATCATCTTTTCCTAAATCAACGGTTATATCTTTTAAGGCACTTAAATTTTCTTTAAACCATTCAAGATTACCATTTGATTTTTGCGCGGCTAAAGGAACACCATATTGCAATGTTGAGCAAGCTCCAATATTCTGTTCAGTAAGGCATATGCCTGCCGCAACCACCATATTCAATGCTTCTTGCCTCTTTTTCTTAACAAAATAAGTATCTGAAGCTTTTTTAACTGCGGGCAATGCCTGTCTAACCATCACATCAACAGGTATATTTTTTCTT
>JAIWAR010000060.1:0-6495 GCA_048634245.1 Methanosarcinales archaeon
TAATTCGGTTATGGGATTCAGCAGTGGTATGTAAGCGGTCAATACACTCAGTGACGATGTTTACCGCAGTATCAAACCCGAAGGTGAAGTCGGTAGCGCTTAAATCGTTATCGATTGTTTTAGGAACTCCGACAATTTTTAAGCCTTGTTCGTATAATTTTGTCGCAACACCTAAGGTGTCCTCACCTCCTACCACGGTTAGGGCATCTAAGCCCAGCTCTTTAAAATTAGCGATAGCTTTTTTTTCACCGCCATCTGTTTTGGAGGGGTTAGTGCGGGATGTTCCTAAAATTGTTCCTCCTTTAGGAAGAATCCCTGATACTGATTTCGCATCTAAGGGTATAGTGTCTTTGTCCAGCAGGCCCTTCCATCCGTAGCGTAAGCCGATAACTTCATGGCCACTAACCACAGCTTTTCTGACTAGTGCCCTGATAACTGAATTTAAACCCGGGCAATCGCCCCCACCAGTAAGAATACCAATTTTCATATGTCGTCTCCTTGTTATGTTTATGAGTGTATGGGGTGATGGGTGTAAGAGTTAATGTGTTTTATATACTGACTCTTATACCCTTTTACTCTTCCACTCTTTCACTCTCTAGTCGTAATCTCTAAAGGGTATTTTCGGTTCCTTTTCCTCGGCTAATTCTTTTTTATTGATCGCGATTTTTCTTATTTCCAAATTAACCTGCACTTGTTTATCTTCGCCCAAAAGAGCATGTACTTTTTCTTTGACCTGTTCCTGTATTTCTTTGGTGAATTCAACTAAATTTACCTCAGCAGTTAATACGCCATGCGCGGCTATCTCAATGTATTTTTTTCTTAAGATGACCTTAGGCTTTATTCGTGAAACTTCGGTTTTTGCCTCCAGCATTTTTTTTAACATATCTTCGATTGCGACCAAAGTTATGCTGATCTTGCCTTCGTCAGATTCAAAGGTTATGGATTTATTCTTTTGACGACGTCGGAAGATTGCCTGGATGTAACGTAAACAAAGGAGTATAAGAAGCGTTCCGGCTAGAAGAGTCATCATTTTTAAACGAAAATCCTCAGGGATTTGGGTCAAGTAGCCGGTAAGTACGTCTACAGTAATTATTTCTAAAGACAAACTTATTAGGAATGAGCCAATAGTAAGGGATAGGGTTATATAGATTAATATTGTTAAAAAGCCCATCAAAACCTCCTTTTTATTCGTTTTGATTTTCTGGAAATTTTTCTAGAAATCCAGTATTATACTTCCCTCTTTTAAAATCAGGGTTGTTAATTATTTCTCGACAAAAAGATGCGGTTGTTTTTATCGGTTCAATGAGAAATTCTCTCAAGGCTCGATCCATCTTCTTTAAAGCTTCAGCTCGGGTCTTGCCTTTAGTTATTACTTTGGCTATAAGTGAGTCATAGTAGGGTGGAATATGATAACCGGAATATATATGTGTATCTACTCTCACATCTTTACCGCCGGGAATATAACAAAAATTTATTGCTCCCGGAGAAGGCATAAATCCTTTGTCAGGGTCTTCAGCGTTAATTCGGCATTCAATTGCTGAGCCGTTTATTTGAATGTCATCCTGTTTGAGTTTTAATTTTTCACCGGCGGCAATAAGAATTTGCAACTTTAGCAGGTCTATACCGGTTACTTCTTCGGTTATCGGATGTTCTACCTGTATTCTTGTGTTCATTTCCATAAAGTAAAAGTTTCCTTCTTTATCCAGCAAGAATTCTATTGTTCCGACATTACGGTAATTTATAGCTTTTACCCCTTTAAGGGATAGTTCGCCTAATTTTTTTCTTAACCGGCTATTTATAGCTGGTGAAGGTGTTTCTTCAATAATTTTTTGATGCCTTCTTTGGATGCTGCAATCCCGTTCACCTAAGTAAATGGCATTACCGTAATTATCAGCTGCGATTTGAACTTCAATATGCCGGGGGTTTTCAAGGAATTTTTCCATATAAATTTCAGAATCGCCAAAAGCCGCTTCAGCTTCAGACTGAGCAGTAAGTAGAGCGCCAATCAGCCTCACATCACTATGACAAATTCGCATCCCTTTGCCTCCGCCGCCGGCTTTAGCTTTTAAAATTAAAGGGTAACCTATTTTTTTGGCCAAGTCCAGAGCTTCTTGTTTAGACCCGATTCCGCCTTTGCTTCCGGGGATCAAGGGCATGTTTATTTTACGCATAGTATTTTTAGCCTGGACCTTATCGCCCATAAGGCGGATATTTTCAGCAGTCGGGCCAATGAATTTTATCCCACAGGACTCACAAACTTCAGCGAAGTCGGGATTTTCAGCCAGAAAACCGTAACCGGGGTGAACTGCGTCACAATCAGTGACTTCGGCCGCGCTAATTAAGCGGGATATATTAAGATAGCTGTCGGTTGATATTGGTTTTCCAATACAGATAGCTTCATCGGCAAATTCCAAATGCAGGGAATTTTTATCCGCTTGAGAGTAAACAGCCACAGTTTTTAAGTCGAGTTCACGACAGGCTCGGATAATCCGAATGGCTATTTCTCCACGATTAGCAATTAAGACTTTTGAAAACATATTTTTATATTTTATAAAATTTACAACGCAATACGCAATACGCAATACGTACTATGCTGGCTCAATAGTAAATAGAGTTTGTCCGAACTCTATTGTCTCGCCGTTCTCTACTAATATTTGGACGATTTTACCGCTAATTTCAGCTTTAATCTCATTCATCAGCTTCATGGCTTCAATAATGCAGACTACTTTTCCGGGTTTTATAAAGTCACCTATTGTGACATAAGGTTTCGCGCCGGGAGAAGGAGCAGCATAAAATGTTCCCACCATCGGAGATTTTATCTCCAAAATATTCTTTTTGTCTTTTTGACTTTCCGGTGCCGGCGAAGAAGCCGGCGAGGGGGCGGAAGAAATAACTACCGGTTGATCGGAAAAATTTTTCTTTAAACGGATACGTTTTCCCCCTTCCTCAATCTCCAGCTCGCAGAGGTTATTGTCATTCATAAACTTAATGAATTCTTTTAGTTTTTTTATCTCCATAAGGTCCTCCTTGGCTATTTTCTTCCCAGGTACTCTTTAGTACGGGTATCAACTTTTATTGTATCCCCGACATTCAAAAAAAGAGGAACATTAATAATTAATCCGGTTTCAAGTTTCGCCGATTTAGTCCCCGCTTTTACAGTATTGCCCCTAAATCCGGGGTCGGTTTCAACTATTTTTAATTTTAGAGATAGGGGCATCTCCAACTCTATCAATTTATTCTCATAAAAAAGGCCGGTCAGTTCCAAATTATCCGTAAGCCAACCGGCTTTATCCTTTATCCGGGATTCTTCGAGGATTAAATCTTCATAAGTTTCAAAATCTAAAAAGTGATAATGTGTACCGGAGGTATAGAGATATTGTAATTTTCGTTTTTCAATAAAAATCGGTTGGATATTGTCGGAATCGCGCAAAGTGCAATCTAGGATTTGGGAGTTCTTTATGTTTTTAAGTTTAACCCGGCAAAAAGCCGAGCCTCTCCCTAATTTTGCATGTTCGCAATTTAGGACAATATACAAATTTCCATTATAAGTAATCGTCATTGACGGTTTTAGTTCACCGATGGAAATTCCCACTTAAGACCTCTCCTTTTTTGCTTTTGACCAAAACCATTTCTTCCAGGCGTACACCGAATTTACCTGTAAGGTATATTGCAGGTTCAATAGTTATAACCATGCCCTCTTTTAGAATTTGATTACAATTAGGCCCTAATACCGGCGGTTCATGAACAGAAAGGCCTACACCATGGCCTAAACCATGGCCAAAATATTTACCCCAGCCTTTTTTGTCAATGAGCTCCCTGGCCGTTTTATCTATCTCAGAAGCTTTTATCCCGTCTTTTATTTTTTTTATGCTTAAGCTTTGAGCTTTTCTTACCGTATCGTATATTTTTCTTAAAAGAAGAGGCATTTTACCCCAGAAAAACATCCTTGTCAAGTCAGCGCAATATCCATAATACTTTGAGCCTAAATCAATTAGAGCAAAATTAGCAGTTAATTTTTCATTGTTAGGCTTATGGTGAGGAAAAACCGTATTTTTGCCTGAGGCTACAATTGGGGGAAAAGCAGTTTCATTATCTCCTTTGTAACGCAGGAATCGTTCAATTTCTATGCTTAAGTCTTTTTCGCTCATTTCTTGATCGTAAATTTCCCTAACCAGTTCAAAGGCTTGTTTACTTATATGGATTGATTTTCGGATATAGGAAAGTTCCCGGCTGTTTTTAATCATCCGCACTTCTTCAACCAGGTCTTTAGCTGCGATAAAGTCAGCACCCCGGGCCAATAAGCATTGGTTTATAACTTTATGTTCCAGAAAGGGGAGTTTTTTAGCTTCGAAGCCAACTCTTTTTAGATTCAGAATTTTAATTTTTTTGGTAATAAGGGTAAAGATATTATGCCGGTTATTACTTACTATTACTTCCCAATTCTTTATTTTCTTTGTTGCTTCATGGTATAAAAAATTCGTAAAATAGATTAATTCTTCATCTTGAGTGAGAAGAAGGTAACCATCAGAGGCTGAGAAGCCGGTAAGGTAGGCGATGTTAACCGGATCAGTGATTAGAAACGAGTCAAGGTTGAGCTCTTTAAGCTTTTTTGCGCAGTGTTTTATTCGTAATTTCACTTTGCCTCTGAAGACTTATTTGAGAGGAAGGTGATGGCTACGTCTAAGGCCAGAAAGTAGCTTTTTTTGCCAAAACCAGCAATGATTCCCAATACTATATCGTTAATTAAAGATTTTTTGCGAAATTCCTCGCGTTTGTAGATATTAGAAAGATGCACCTCTATGGTTGGTTTGTTTATTCCCAGGAGGGCATCGCGTATGGCTATAGAGGTATGAGTGTATGCAGCGGGGTTTATAATTAAAAAATCATAATCGGTATTAGTAATTTTTTCTACGATTTCTCCTTCAGAGTTAGATTGAAAGGCCTCAATAGCCAGATTATTTTGTTGGGCCTTAGCTTCCAGTTCGTTATTGACTTGAGACAGAGTAAAGTTTCCGTAGATATCCGGTTCTCTTTTTCCTAAGAGGTGTAGGTTTGGCCCGTGAATCACTAAGATTTTATTTAGTTTTTCCATTTTCTTCCGCCTCCTCCACCAGCATTACCGGTATGCCGTTTTTTATCGGGTATTGCCTGCCGCAGCCAGCGCAGATTATTTTCTCGTCTTTTAAACTTACATCGTTTTTGCATTGAGGGCACGCCAAGATTTTTAAAAGCTCTTTATCAATCATTCTTTTTTATCTCTACATACATCATTCGAAGATTAAATAGATACTCGCTTAAAACTGTATTTTCATCGGGAGTGAGATTACCCTTAGTCTTTTCCTCGATTATTCCCAAGGTATCGATTAAAAATCGGGCTTGTTCGCGATTGATTTCAGTTTTTTTCGTCACGGGATTCTCGATTCTTCCCAAAGCAATCATAGCCTGCATACTTAAAGAAGAGAGAAATATGCTGAATGTAGGCTGATGGTAAGTTTCATCTTTAGTCTGTGCTTCCTGCTGCTCTTTAACTACCTGGTCTTTCCACTCCTGATCTACTTTTTTCTTTATTTCTTCACTCAAAATACAGCCTCCTTTTCATATTGCTATTCAGCTACTGAATAATCATACCTACGTATCCTACTACTGATGAGTTATCACCGGAGACTTCCCCGCTAGTTTGATATAAAACTACATGGGATTTTTTCGCGCCTAATTTTTTAAGACAAGAAATAAGTATTGCCAAGGGTGCTTCGCCGCATAAGGTTATATTTTCTTCGCTTATTCTTTTCAGCAACTCCTTTTCATCCAAATTAATTATTGCTTCTATTGCCCGGCGGTCTTTTTTTCTAGCTGTTATTTCCGGTTCGTAATGAGTTAAATCAGTTGAGGCAACTAAAAGAAAATCTTCCCGTAAGTCTTTTAGGGCTTTAAAAATCTGTTCGGCAACTTCTTGATAGGCAGTCAGGTTTGCCCTCTGGCAAGCTATCGGAACAAATTTAAAGTCGCCAAAGAAATAATTAAGAATAGGCAGCTCCACTTCTATGGAATGTTCTTCGATGTGGGCTACGGTATCAGCAGAGATGGAATTCCCTTTGCTTAATATGGCTGCAGCCGTTTCGCTATCGATGCCGATTTCTTTATCAGCGATTTTCCAGGCGCCTTTTTCCCAGAGGCTAAATTGAGCTCCTTTGCCGGTATGATTTGGTCCCAAGATTATAAGCTTTTTTTTCGCTAAAACCTTACTTACCGTAGTTACGGCTACCCGGCCGGAATAAACAAATCCGGCATGAGGAAGAATTATCCCCTTAGCTGAGATCCTCAAAGAACCTTTAGGCCTAAAACCTTCGATTATGTTTTTTAAACCTTGGGCTTGGTCAGGGTAAAATTGGCCGTCTACTACTGCTTTTCTTATCATCTTTTTGATATTTTTTAACCCCGTTAGAGATAGGTTATCCATAGATAACCGTTTATCTCTAACGGGGTAAATAGAATAGC
>JAIWAR010000061.1:0-6235 GCA_048634245.1 Methanosarcinales archaeon
ATATCCTTTAAGATTTTAGGTGCGTCGTTTGTCGTTGCAATGCTTTTAAGGCAGCTATATTTTGTTTCTGAATTATTCAAAACAAATATGCTCAAGTGAGTTAACTCAAAAAAAGAAACTACTTTAGCCTCAATAAAAGCAAAAAGTTCATTGGGTGCCCGTACGCTTGAAGGCATATCCAAACTTTTACGCAATACTTCTATTTCTTTCATAAGTTTAATTCTAAGGACACAATCAAAACTACTTTATTTATATCAAAATCTATCCCAAAAAGCAACTGAATTGTATCTAACGGAAGAAAAACTGTTGTAAAAATAAATTGGCGCGAAAAATAAATTCAAGCGTATAAAAGCCGGCGTTGATTTTTAATATCTTCATCAGCCAGGTATTCATCGAAAGTAATGTCAATGCGGTCAATGCAGCCCTTTGGTGTAATCTCAATAATACGATTAGCTACAGATTGTACAAACCGATGATCGTGAGAAGAAAAAAGAATAGTTCCTTTATACCTTTCTAAGCCCTCATTCAAGGAGGATATTGACTCTAAGTCCAAATGGTTAGTCGGCTCATCAAGAATCAAAGTATTAGGCTGCATAAACATCATACGTGAAAGCATGCACCTGACTTTTTCTCCTCCGGACAGGACCCTGACCGGTTTTAATGCGTCTTCTCCTGTAAAAAGCATACGTCCTAAAAATCCACGCACAAAACTTTCCTCGCTGTTTTTGCAATATTGCCAAAGCCATTCTAAAATATTTGAATCCGTATTAAAAAATTCCGCATTATCTTTAGGGTAATATGCTCTTTTGGTTGATGCGCCCCATTTAAAGCTTCCTTTGTCAGCCTGGCTTTTTCCGGTTATCACCTCAAACAAAGCGGTCTTAACCAGATTATTAGGGCCGACAAAAGCAATCTTATCGCCCTTCTCCACTGTAATGGTCATATCTTTAAACATAACCTTACCGTTTAAAGACTTGGAGAGGTTATTGATATACAATAAATCATTTCCTACTTCGTTTTCCTGTTCAAAATTAATATAGGGGTATTTACGGGAAGATGGTTTAATATCTTCCAGGGTAAGATTTTCTAATATCTTTTTGCGGCTGGTAGCCTGTCTGGATTTAGACGCGTTAGCGCTAAACCGGGCGATAAACTCCTTTAGCTCTTTACGTTTAATCTCGGTTTTCTTGTTAGCTTCACTGCGTTGTTTTAAGGCCAGCTGGCTTGATTGGGACCAGAAACTAAAATTTCCGGCATAAAGCTCTATTTTGCCAAAATCAATATCAGCAATATAAGTGCAAACTTTATCTAAAAAGTGACGGTCGTGAGAAACCACAATAGCAGTATTTTCAAACTCACAAAGGAACTCTTCCAGCCACATACTTGTCCGGATATCCAAATGGTTAGTCGGCTCATCCAAGAGTAAAATATCGGGATTACCAAATAGAGCCTGAGCCAAAAGCACGCGCATTTTTAGCCCTGCTTCAAGCCGGTTCATTTTTACATCATGAAACTGCTGCGCGATTCCCAAATTGCTCAACAATTTAGCCGCGTCTGATTCAGCATTCCAGCCCTCCAATTCCGCGAACTCAGCTTCAAGCTCGGAAGCGTGGATTCCATCAGCATCAGAAAAATCATCTTTAGCATATAAAGCATCTTTCTCAATGGCAATATCGTAAAGCCGTTTATGGCCCATAACAACAGTAGTCAGCGCTGTAAACTCATCAAAGGCGAATTGGTCCTGTTTTAAAACCGATACCCGTTTGTCGCCGGGTACGACAACCTCACCTGTAGCCGGTTCAATTTCGCCGGAAAGTATTTTTAAAAAAGTGGATTTACCCGAACCATTCGCGCCTATAAGGCCGTAACAATTACCCGGTGAAAAAACTACATTGACTTTAGAAAAAAGTTTACGCTGTCCATATTGTAGTGATATGTCATTAGTCGAAATCATATCTGCACCTTACTCTATTTATTTGTTAATATTCTTAAATTAC
The DNA here is from genome assembly GCA_048634245.1 of Methanosarcinales archaeon. Taxonomy (GTDB): domain Bacteria; phylum Omnitrophota; class Gorgyraeia; order Duberdicusellales; family 4484-171; genus Susulua. Next base: position 1,998 of record JAIWAR010000061.1, read on the forward strand.
AGAGCGAAGACTATATCACCTTTCTTTAATATTTACAATAGCCAAAATAGTAATTGCTCGGATTTCGGGCTAACTGAGCCTTGAGAACAAAACTTTTTTACTTAATGTATTAGCGCCGGGGCGGCTTGTGTGATTGACTCAATGGATCTGAGCCAAGCCAATGAGGTGTAATTTTAGTAGTACGCAGTACTTCCCGCACAGCAGAAATATCAAGTCTGGTTATTAGTGATAATGCCCGGCCTTTTCTGCCCATGCGCCCGGTTCGGCCGGTACGATGGGTATATTGCTCGATTTGGGGAAAATCCCAGTTGATGATATGGGAGACATGGGAAAAATCAAGGCCGCGGCCGGCAACGTCGGTTGCAATCAAATAGCGAATTTTTTTAGCCCGGAAACGACGCATTATAGAAGAACGCTTGCTCTGCTCGAGGCCGGCATGAATATATTCGGCGTCACGAAAATGTTTACGCACAATTCTTTGCAGTTTATCCACCATGTGCCGCGCGTTGCAGAAGATAATCGCCTGGCTGATTCTTTCGCGATGCAGGTAATCAAGAAATATATTTTCTTTGGTCGCCCGATTAACATAGGCAAAATAATGATCAATGCTTTTTGGTATAGCCCGTTTTCCAATCAAGGATATATGCTCGGGGTTTTTAAGGCAATCATTGACAAGCTCTTTTGTCTTCTCGTTCATGGTGGCTGAAAACAAGAGTGTTTGATGTTCATGTATGATGCAGGATAGAATAAATTCGATACCCTCTAAGAAGCCATCGTCAAGCAAACGGTCTGCCTCATCAAGAATCACGCATTTCACATCAGCTAAATTAACTACCCCATCGTACATCAAATCCATGAGCCGGCCGGGAGTAGCCACCAAAATATGCACCCCGTGTTTAATCTTGGCTGCTTGTATTGACTTATCAAAACCGCCGTAAGCGGCAAAAACTTCAACCGGAGTTTTAAGCGCAATCTTATGGATTTCATCGACGTATTGAATACAGAGTTCGCGCGTAGGTACAATCACCAACCCCTGAATAGTGTTACTATTAGAATCGACTTTTTGAATAAGAGGGATTGCGCAAGCGCTGGTTTTGCCCGAACCGGTCTCAGCCAAGGCACAGATGTCGTGTCCTTTCAAAATGATAGGATAGGTTGCTTCCTGTATGGGGGTAAGCTCCTTAAACCCTATTCTTTGTAGAGAGCCTAGAATGTCCTTTGGTAAATTAAGTTCGCTGAATTTCATAAGATTATTTTAAAATAACAGGATGGCCTTGTTTTTACAAAAGGTCCACGCCTAATTTTCTAAAAAGCTGATTAAGCTTCATCATCGGCAGGCCTAATATATTATAGAACGAACCTTCAATATTATCAAATATAAATGTTCCGGGGCCTTCTATTGAAAACCCGCCTGCTTTATCATAAGGGCCGGCTACTTTGACAAAGTTAGTTATTTTTTTATGTGAGAGTTTTTTGAGGCGAATCTTTGATATATCCACACCACTTGCTGATTTTCCTTTTTTTACGTCTATTATGCAAAGGCCGGTATAAACAAGAATTGTCTTTGCTGAGAATGCTTTGAGAAAGAATATTGCTTCTTTTTTTGTTTTTGGTTTTCCGATGAGGCGCTTTCCTAATACAACAACGGTATCGGCGCCAATAATAAAGCCCTGCTTACATTTACTTGCTATTTTTTCGGCCTTAACCCGGGCATTATGCAGAACATTGAATCTCGCGCCCTTTTTATGATCCATCTTCTCAGGGGCGTTACTTACAACGACCTTGTGTGGTATTCCGCATTCTTTAAGTATCTTTGAGCGCCTTTTTGATGCCGAGGCTAATATTATTTTGTGGGTCATATATTATCTCCGCAAACCCATCCTGTAGAAAATGCTGCCTGCATGTTATATCCGCCTGTTCCGGCGTCTATATCTATTACCTCACCCGCGAAAAAAAGTCCCTTTATGAGCCTTGATTCCATGGTTTTGGGGTTTATCTCTTTTGTATTCACACCGCCTCTTGTAACAATACCGTCTTTGGCCGGCATCACAGCCTCTACACTTAATCTTAAGTCAAATAAACCTTTAATAAGCCTTTTTCTCTCCTCGGCTGTGAGTTGGCTTGCGCTTTTATCTCCGTTTACGCTGCAGTACTCAAGAAATCGTTTTATTATACCCTGAGGCAGGAGATTCTTAAATATATTTTTTATGCTTTTTCTGGGGCTTGCGCTAAATTCGCGCAGTAATCTGGCGTTTAGTTTTTTGTGGTCCAGGGCAGGTTTAAAATTAATAGCTATTGTTACCTCGTTTTTGAATTCTAAGGCGTCATAGACAGAGGCGCTTATATCAAGGACAACAGGGCCTGATAAACCAAAATGAGTAAATATCATTTCACCGAATCTTTCATCTATTTTTTTATTGCCGGCAAAAAGCGTTAAGCGTATATTCTTAAGCGATATCCCCTGCCAGTCTTTTATAAAATTTTCTTTAATGCGGATAGGGCAAAGAGCCGGCTTTAAAGGTATAAGCTTATGACCGAGCTTCTGAGCGAGTCTATATCCGTCGCCTGTTGAGCCGGTTCCGGGGTAAGAAAGGCCGCCTGTTGTAATAGCGATATGGGTTGTTAAAAAGTGCTTGCGGGAATATGTCAGAACGCCTTCTATCTTTTTATTTTTTATAATAATCTCACGCACGCGTTCGCCCCTGAGGACTTTAATATTCTTATTTTTTAACTTTAATTTTAAAACATTCAGGATATCACCCGAGCTATCGCTTTTAGGGAATACCCGGCCGCCTCGTTCCGTCTTAAGTTTAACCCGGGCATTTTCAAAAAATGACATAAGGTCAGTGTTGAAGAACTTTGCGAAGGAATTTCTTAAGAAATTGCCTGACTGGGAGAACTTTTCCAGAAAATCTTCAATATCACAAGAATTCGTAAGGTTGCATCGGCCTTTTCCCGAAATGAGGAGTTTCTTGCCAAGGATATCGTTTCGCTCAATGAGAAGGACATTTTTATTTCTTTTTGCGGCGCGAATCGCAGCCATCATACCGGCCGGCCCCGCCCCAATTACAATTGCATCGAATTGTTCCATAAGAAAAGCAAGCCTTTTTTCAAAATTGACTCCCCGATAAGTTATTTTCCTTTATTCAAAGGACATATCGTAAATGGGCATTTTTTAGCAAAAGGACAATTTAGCCTATTTTTTAGAATGAATACCGAAAGCCCCAGGATAATTGTCGCTATAAGAAATATAGACAATGGATTCTTAATAATTCCAAATTGCCTCAATATCAATACAACCCCGGCGATAATAATTACTGTGATTGAAATCATTGTATTTTCCCTCCTTGAAAACTTATGGGGATACCCTAACCCATACAGAGCGCTGTCTGGGACCGTCAAATTCAGCAAAGTATATACCTTGCCATGTTCCAAGCGCAAGTTTCCCTTCTTTAACAATAATAGTAATTGATGAGCCTATGATTGAAGCTTTTATGTGTGCCGGAGAATTACCTTCAGAATGCAGATATCCGCTTGAGGGTATAACCTTTAAACCTTTTATGATGTCTTTTTTTACAGCTGGGTCAGCATTTTCGTTTATGGTTACAGCCGCGGTTGTATGAGGTATAAAAACAACGCATATCCCATCAGATATCTTTGTTTCCTGTAAAATGCCCCGCACCTTAGAGGTAATATCAATCAACTCTTCCTGTGTCTTTGTATTAACGATAAAAGATTTCATATAATGAGACTTAGGTTTTTCAAAGAAAAACCTGTAGTTCGAATTAAATCCCTCCGAGTTAGGGTAAAAGGTCAAAGACGTTTTACCCTATATACAGCGAGCGTGTAATTCCGGTAACACAATACTTATTTGCTGTCCTTAGTAACAATTTCTATACAGTTACTATTAATCTTTATTTTATGCTGTTTATACAGAATTCCAATTGCTTTTTTAAAAACTTTTTTACTGATTTCAAATTTTTCTTTAATATCTTCAAAAGAACTTTTATCGCTATAAAATAACTTTCCACCGGAATTCTCTAGAACTTGGAAAATTTTATCCGCGGACTGAGAAACATGCTCTCCCTCCTGAGGCTGAAAAGAGATATCGATTTTACCATCGCTTCTTACGCATTTTATGTAAGCTTTTAACTTTTGGCCAAGGTGAAGCTTAGTAAACACTTCATTCTCATAAACAAGGCCGCTATATTCATTATTAACAGCAACTTTAACGCCAA
>JAIWAR010000062.1:0-6115 GCA_048634245.1 Methanosarcinales archaeon
TTTGTTCGATTATTGGTATAACGTCCGTAGAAATTGTGAAATATAACATTTCAAATCCTGAAAATATTGAACAAGTTTTATTTTTTGATATTCAAGGAATGGTCGATCCAATATTCTTCTATGAAGGATATCTTTATGCTGTAGAATACGATGATGATGGTATGAAGAATTTGTTGATTTATAATGGATTTGAAGAAGAGAATCCCGAATTAGTAAATCAGATTCTTAATTTTGTTGATTTTTCCAAAATACGCAAGGTTAATAATTATCTTAATGTAAGCCGATTTAGTAATATAGAAGGTGATCGATTTTATAATTTAGACGATCCGATAAATCCGGAATTAGTTTTCACAACACCAATTTCTTCAAGATGGAGAGGGTGTAAGTTAAAAGATAATGTGTTATTCAGTCCCAGCGGGTTTACTGTATATTTATATGATCTCGAAGGTAATCCAAGTGGAGAATTAGAACCATTTGATTATTTTAACCTTAACTCAAGATATTATAATATGACTTTTTACTCTCAAGATGATGAGGACTACTTCTTTTGTGTGCAACTAGAATGTATTTCAACCTACAATTATTCAATTGAGACATATGCAGAAGACGAACTTCTTAAACCAGAGGTTACACTCTCCAATTACCCCAACCCTTTCAACCCGGAAACTATGATTAACTATCAGCTTTCAGCAGACAGCAAAGTTAATCTCTCAATTTACAACATCAAAGGACAAAAAGTAAAAACACTTGTTAATGAAACAATACCAGCTGGAGAGCATTCTGCTATCTGGCATGGCAGAGACTCCAACGATGATCGAGTAAGTTCAGGAATCTATTTCTATAAATTAGAAGCAGGTGATTTTCAGAAAGTTAAGAAGATGGTATTGTTGAAATAGTGACATATGTCCCCCCAGTTTGATTATATTATAATTATCAGACAAGGAGGACAAATGCAAAATAGAGATAATCCGTATACACGAGCGGAGTTAAAGAGTTATGAGGGAGAGTTTTTATACGAGTTGCAAAATTCGTATGAACTCTCTCCTCGTTTAAGTGAACAACTTCTGATATCAGCAAAAACAAGTTTATTACTCACTCACAAACTACAAAAAGGACAGGTAACAGCAGTAGTAGCAGATTTGGAAGAGAGAAGCGGAAAACCAATAGAGAAAGTCAGAAAGACAACGGTTATATTAACACTCCATAACGGGCAGGATGATATAAGGATTTTACAGCGCCTTGGTCGAAGTAATCTGCGTCAATTTGTAATCCAGCGCATAACGGAAGAAGCTGTAGAACAAGGTGGTATTTTAACCCAGGAAGATTTGAGTTATTATCTCAGTTGCAGTGTTCGGACAATCAAACGAGATATAAACGCAATCCGGAATCTAGGTATTGAAGTCATAACACGTGGAGTTTTTCATAATGTTGGACGAGGTCAAAGCCATAAATCAAAGATTATCAATTTCTATTTGGATGGCTTCACATATTCGGAGATAAAGCGTAAAACTCGTCATAGCATATCATCGATCAAGCGTTATCTTGAGAGTTTCAGTAAAGTATTGATGAGCCTTCATTACGGGATTACAGATATTAGTGAAATATCATCAATAACCGGTTTATCAGAATATCTTATCAATCAATATCAACAGATAATATCCGATTCACAGAATACACCAACCAGGAAGAGGAATTTGTCTATTTTACTTGAGCAGGCACAATATCGCAACGGAATAAAAAAAAGGATCCGGCAACTGCCGGATGGATTGCAAGCGGAAGTTACACAGGAGAACAAGATATGAACAGAGAGATTCGAGATCGTTACGAGAGCATTAATAAACGCAATTTCCGCAGTGCTTTGATAAATCTTCTTGAAAGTGAATACAAAATATTAGGTTCTCGCAAAATCATTTCCATGCTGGCTGAAGATATAGAAGAGCTTCATACGGAATTCCATCCTTCCACTTCGGAAGTAGGAAATGGAGAGATCGTATTTCGAACTACCAAAGATGATGGTCAGCGACCTAATTATGGCAAGAAGACCGAGGACTACAACAGCGTGACAGTAATTTTACCATTAATCACGGAAGAAGATATTGAGAATCGCATTTACTTCAAAAATGGTAACAAAAACAGCAACTACAAACATCTACAAGCTCGTGATATCAAGACAATGGTTCGTTTACTTGAATCGGCTAAAGAACAAGGTGGTCTGTTGAGTGGCGCGGAATTAAGTGTTTTAATGAATCGCAGTTTATCGACAATCTGCAAATATTTGAAAGTTTACATGAAAGAAACCGGATTAGTTATCCCCACAGACAACCCCACATTGGCAGTTGCTGAAACCGATTCAAATAAAGCCGCGGATGCCGGGTAACCAAAACCCATAGCAACAATTCCTCCGGCTGCATAAGTAAAGATAAAAATAAAAAAGAATAAATAAGCATCTTTTATTCTCTTATCAGTAAGAACTAAGCTTTGTAAATGATGAAACCTGTCTTTATAGACAGCTCTAAAAGGCATCATCCAGCGTTTAATTTCCATAAAAAAAGCCTTGAAAACAATGCCTAAACGCATTAGCTTTATACCCCCGGTCGTAGAGCAAACACATCCTCCGATCATCATAGCAAAAATGACTGCCATTAACCCTAACATTGGAAAGTGGCTTAGCTCGCCACCGGCTAAATTAGTAAACCCGCAGCCGGTGTGGGCGGAAATTAATTGATAAAAGCCTTTCCGAAATAAGCCCGGGCCCGCCTTAGCCAGAGAAAAGTAAAGGATAAGGCCAAGGGTAGAGATCGTAAAGAAAAATGTTTTTATTTCAAAGTTTTTAAAGAGTTCCTTCTTGCTCTTATTCCATAACCAAAAATGGAGATTAAAATTCATTGCTCCTAAAATCATAAAAACAATCGTAGCTATCTCTAGAGGAAAAGAGTGATAATAAGCTATATTCTGGGCATGAGGGGCAAAGCCGCCGGTATCAAAAGAGGCGAAGAAAAGCCAAAGAGAGTGGAAGAACGACCTTTCACCGGATAATCCGCGGGTATAGAGAATAATAGAAAAAGTGGCTACTCCTAAAATCAGATAAATAAAACTTACCTTCCAGATAAATCTTGCCGTAGCAACTACATTGGGCAGTATTTTCTCCTGGCGAGCTTCTCCAATATAAAATCCCAAAGCTGCTGACCGGGCCCGGGTTAAAATAGATAAGCTGGCTAGAATAATTCCTTGTCCTCCAATGAACATTGTCAAATGACGCCACATATTATGAGAAGAGGAAAGATGGTCTAGGTCCCGGATAAGAGTTAATCCGGTAGTAGAAAATCCGCTCATAGCCTCAAACCAGGCATCGATGAATGAAAAAAAGTGTGAAGATAAATATAGAGGTATAGCTCCCAGAAGAGAAAATACAAGCCACCCCAAACTAACGGTAAAAAAAGCATGAATCCACCCTATTTCTTTTTTTATCGGAAAAATAATAAGAAGCAGCAGCCCCAAAGAAGCGCTAAAGGTAAAACCGATGAGAAAATCAAAAAAGGGGGAAAATTCACTCCTTATCAAGGCCACCAAAAGAGGAATAAGCATAAAGAAGCTTAAGCCTAAGATAAGTCTCCCTAAAATATTGAAAATTGTGGAAAAATCTCTTCTATCCGGAGAAATAATCATAGCTTCTTAAAATATTAAAGAAAGGCAATACCCTACACCGATAATAAAAAAACAAAAAAGAATTTCAATTATAATTCCCGCTATTACTCGCATCTTCTCTTGCTATACAATTTAAATCTTGCCGATAAGCGCTTTAACTAACTCTTTTTCTACATCAATCAAAGCAGCAGCAATTATTTCATCGCCGGGCAATATCACTGTTGAACCGTAGGGAATAATTATATCCGGGCCCCTTAAGATAGAAACCAAGACAGAATTTTGCGGCAGGCTAATATCTTTTAAAGATTTATTAGCCACTGGTGAGTTTTGAGGAATATCTACCCGTACAATAGACAACCTCCCTTTCTTAATGCTTAGAAGGTTCATCACATCAGTAAAAGAAGCTTCTTCTTCTACGACCCGAGCGATTATAGATGTAGAATCCACCGGGTTATCTACTTCCATGTATTTATAAAGAGGTACGTGCTTAGGGTCGTTAACCCTGGCCACGGTTCTTTTTACCCCGAATAACTCTTTTGCCAGATAGCAGATAATAGTATTATCTTCATCGCTGGAGGTGGCACTCACGCAAACATCAGCCTTTTCTATCTTTGCTTGTTTTAAAATATCCGGGTAAGTAGCGTCTCCGCCGATAATCATAATTCCTTGCATCTTCCCGGCCAATCTATTACAAATATTTTCATTCTTATCAATAACGCAAATCTGATGATCGTCTTCCCTTAGTTTTTTAGCCAGAATCAATCCTAATCTGCCGGCGCCGGCTATGACAATATACATTTTTTTAAAACCTCAACAATTAAATAAGTCCGGTTAACAATAGTCAGCCCTTCCTCTTTAAATATCTTCTTTTTCATGGCATCATTTACCTGTAAAATGATCTTCTTAACTCCATATTTTCTCTTTATAACCTTGCCTACGACCAAGTTAAGATTATCATTACCGGTAAGCAAATAAACCGCGTCGGCATCTTTTACTTCCGCTTTCTCCAGGGTATTTACATCCAAAGCATCTGCCCAGATCTTCTTCCCGTTAAAGTCATCTCCTAAAGAGTCTAAATTCTTCAGGCTCTTATCTATCACCACAACATTTTCCGTCTTAGATAGTTCCTGGGCTAGATTCTTGCCGGTTTTGCCGCAGCCAATAATAACCATATATCTCATTTTGTCACCATCTCCACGATTTTCTCAAAAACCTCCGGATGTTCAGCCGCGAGCTTAGCCAAGATATCCCGGGAAAGAGGTATGTTTTTTTCGCTTAAATTATGGATAAACTCCCGATAAGAAATACCTGAGTCTTCTAAGGCAGCGTTGATACGGGTAATCCAAAGAGAGCGAAATTCACGTTTTTTTGTACGCCTATGCCGATAAGCAAAAGCATAAGCCCTTCTCAGGGTCTCAATGGCTCTGCGATAGTTTTTAGAACGCCGCCCCCAATATCCTTTAGCTGATTTTAAAACTTTTTTCTTCCTCTTATGGGAAGCTACTGCATTTTTTACTTTCATTTTAATCTCCTTTTTACAGGGAATAAGGTAGTGCTTTTTTTAGCGCTGCCGTATCCCCTTTTGACATCGTAGTTTTGCGCTTTAAGCCTCTCTTGCGTTTTGTAGTTTTACCGCTTAAAAGATGCCGCCGGCCGGCCTTAGACCTTGAAAGTTTTTTCTTCTTGGTAATCTTTACTCTCTTAGCTACTGATTTTCTGGTTTTTAACTTTGGCATTTTCTACTCCTTGCATACCTCTCTTCCTATTATATAAGAACTTAAAAGATATAAAAGCTGTTTACTCCCTTGGAAAACAAAATTTTCTAACCGGTTTTATTTCGGGCTTAAAATCAAAACCATGGTCTTACCCATCATATGAGGCTCTCTATCTACTCGCCCTACTTTTTCTATATCCTTAAGAAGTTTATCAATTACCTTATTCCCTATATCTTTGTGGGCAATCTCGCGGCCCCTAAACCACATTCTTACCCTCACTTTATGCTTCTTCTCCAAAAATTCTACTATATGCTTACGCTTAACCTCATAATCATGGATGCCGATACGCGGCCTTATTCTTACCTCTTTAAGTTGAGCCCGCTTCTGATGCTTTTTTACTTCCCTCTCTCTTTTTTCCTGTTCGTACCGGTATTTAGGATAATCGACTATTCTGCAGACCGGAGGCTTTGCTTGAGGAGCAACCTCTACTATATCCAAGTTAAGCTCCTGAGCTTTTTTAAATGCTATATCGCGAGGAAAAACGCCTAACAGCTCTCCGTCAGGCCCAACTAATCGTAATGTTGTAGCGAAAATTCTTTCATTTACCCTCACGTATTTCACTTACAGCCACTCTCCTTTTTTTAATGAGCTCACCCCTTTAGGGATGCAGCCGAATCATCTCCACTAATTTTTCTACCCCCATACTGCCTAAATTTTTCATACCTCTTTCTCTCACTGAAATTTTCTCATCCTGC
>JAIWAR010000063.1:0-6005 GCA_048634245.1 Methanosarcinales archaeon
ACTGTTTGGTTTTCGGTAATTTTTTTCTGTCCTCCCCGGGCATATCTTGTGCTGTCTGAGTCGCCTTCTTCGCCTACGGCAGACACTTTGATGTTTTGGAAAAGAAGCAGGGTAGTTTGTGCGGCCCCGCCACTTTTAAGTTCTTCCATCACAGGTATTTTTGTAGAGGGGGGGAGTGTGGTGAATACATCCACATAATTACCCGGCTGGATTATATTGCTTATATTAGAAAAATTTTCTATGAGAACAGGTATTGCTTTTTTACCTTCGGGGATAGGTATATACAGTTTTTTTATTTCTTTGCCTTTAAGAGAGGTAAGGCTTGATTTTAGTATCTGTTTTCCTCTGGATATGGTTTTGTTTGATATATATCCCAAAACTTCTTCTAAGGAAACCGCCGCGGCGGGGTTGATTCTTTCTTTAGGGAGCTGCTGAATTGAAATATCAGCGGCAGTTATGGGGGTTTGCGGCGATATAGTCTGTTTAGCTATCAGTACTATATTTGTTTTTTTTAAAGAAGTGCTGCGTTTAAGCTGATTTTGTTTTATCTGATATTCTAATTTTTTCTTAATATCAAGCTCTTTATTGCTGATATAAGCATTTAACAATACTAAAGCCAAAATTCCGCAGGCAACGGCAATAATTAAAGGAAAAGATTTTTTAAGGTCCATTTACTTTACCCGTTCTTTATATATTTCTATATCAGCCTTTTTCAATAGTTCAGTGGTAAGTTCCTGGAGTTTTTGCTGCTGTTTAAGAAATATGACGTTTTTATTTATCTCATCCCATACTTTAGATAAAGCTTTGATTTTTTTCTCTTCGATATTTTCTATTTTAATGATGTAGTAGAGGTTGTCATCTCCTTTGAAAATATTGCTTATTTGATTTTTTCTTAATGAAGGAGAAAAAGCTACCTCATCAAAACGTTTATAATTACCGCCTCTTTGGCCTTTTTCCATCAGGTTTAAAACCCCGCCGTTATAAGCGCTTTTGGCCTGTGAATATTGCCGGGCTAAACTGGCGAAATTACCTCCCCCTAAGAGTTCGATAAGGACTTCTTTAGCTTTGGCCTCCGTAGGTAGGGCAATTTCTCTTATTTTTCTTTTTTCCGTTTCTTTATAATATTGGTCTTTATACAAATTGTAGAAATTTTCTATTTCCGAAGGGGTGGCAGTTATGTTATTAATTTTTTCCTGAATGAAATCAGCGGCTAAAAGATTGATTTCCACTTGTTTCAGTGTTTGCCGGATTTGGGGATTTTTATTCGCTCCGGTATCTTTAGCTTCTTTATAGAAAAGGTAGCGCCGGATTATCTCTTCATTCAGATAAGCAATTTTTTTCTCCAGAGAATCGATTTTAGCTTCCGGATTGTCTTTTACCATTTCATTGTAGGTTTTTATCTCAGTTTCTAATTGCTCCTGAGTTACATAGAGGTCATTTACTTTTGCGATTATTGTTCCTTTGGGTTTATAAGATTTGCTTTTAATCAGAGATTTGGTCTGCAGTTGGTCGCAGCCGTTGGTTAAGAAAACAAAGCCGGCCAAGGTAATAAAACTAAAAATAATATTTAACTTTGGTTTGTGTTTATCAGCCATTGCTTATCCTCCTATACTTTTCGCAATATATATAGGTAACATAGACTAAATATACTACAAAGGTAAAGAAAAGTCAATCCTTGTATTTTATTCATTATTTGGTAAAATTCTTTAGAAAGGATATTTTGCAATTTTGAGAATGAAAACGGAGGAAATAAATGAAAAATTATTTAGGTTCAAGAAATAGTAAGAATATTAAATCTCAAATAGCGATTTTAATTACATTTGTTATCGCGGTTATTATTTTGATGGTAATCGTATTTATAAATATCTCTAAAGTGAGTGAAGTTAAGGTCGCGACAGCTAAAGCGGTTGATACTTCAGCTTTGGCGATAGCTTCAAGTATAGGAAGTATGAGCCATTACCTTAAAGAAAACGTTTTAGAAGGGGAAGAAAAAATATGTGAGTGGACTTTTTGGGTAAGTTTGGCTAAGTTGATTCCTAGTTTGGTTTTGGCAACGCGCTCTTTGCCCTTTGAATTGGGCCAGCTAGTTGGAGAATCTCTTTTTAAGAAACCTTCGCTGAGTATTCAAAAAGCAATTCGGGAAACATTTTCAGAAGATATGAACGTCTATAATTCTGTTAGAGAGAATGCGTTATATAGCGCGGTAGCCTCTCTTCAGGCGGATGATGTTAGAGTGGTGCCTGTAGGTGGAGGGATTTTTTGTGAAGATATTGATGGGGATGGAAGCTGTGATGCCGGAGGCCGTTCTTTTGATTTGAGCGGAATTGACGGCATAGGAAATGAATCGAGTGTAGATAGATTTTCCGCCTGGTATCACGCTAAAAGGCTGCCTTTAATGAGTGAAGAAGGGCTGAGAGGCAAACTGGATGATTTTTTATCTGAATTAGAAGAGTATATAAAGTTGAGTGAATGGGATGATAATAAGTGGATATTTAATGCCGCATCGTTTACCGTTAAGCAGATAGCCTCGGGTTATGGCGATATTGATGTTACTTGCTCTTCCGGTTCCTGTCCTTCATGGGTGTTTGATGCTAAAGATGACCGGATAAGTATTTCCTCAATAAAGGAGAGCGCAAAAGATGGAGACGGCGATTATGATCCTTTTGGTTTTTTAGAGGAGAAGTTCCAGAGTCTATCTAAGCGGCTGAAGGCAAGTTATCCCGAGGATATAAGTTTTTGTCCTGATAAACCACCCTGGTGGTGTCTTTGGTGCACGTCAGATTGCGCTGAAGTGGAAGCGGCAGTTAAGCACCTTACTGAATTTGTAGCAAAAATCAAAGAAGTATTAGAATTGCCAACATCAATAAGGGAGCAAACTATGAATGTGTGGTTTGCGCCGTTTTATGATGTTGACTATACTCATTCTTTAGAGGGAGGTGACCACGATATCTATGATCAGCTAACTTTAGTCAGTAAGCATATTTTTGATTGGCATACTGAGCTTAGCGCTCTGAATTCGGAAATAATTAGTGATATTGAGAAAAAACGCGGAGAATGCACTTGGGGTAGAGGCTCTAGTGTTGAGAGGTACTGTTACAGAGATTTTCCTTGCGCTAACAATAAGGACAAATGCGGTTGTCACTATTGTGAGGGCAGTAGTGGTGGGTGTGGTCTCCACAGTTGTGCTTCGTTTTGCTGTTGGTGTGAAACCAGTATAATATGCGCCTGGGAGGGAACTTATTATACTTGCTGCAAGAAACCTCCGGTATGCAGTAGTGGGGATTTATACAAACATATACCTGACTGGTGCAACAGCCACGGCGCCCATGACAATTGTCACCACAACTGCTCTAAGTGCAGCAACGATTTTAGTAATGGTTGTGAAGGAGATGCTGATAATTTCCAAGGAGAGTTAGCTCATGATAACACTTCAGGCCCTACTGAAGTCGGCCAGGCAATGGAGATTTTAGAAGCTTTATGGACAGCTATTGACGAAATTAAACGTGAAATTAAAAAATTCTCGGATGAAATGGAAGCTGTGTTGGCGGGAGATGATCCGTTGAGGAATGAAATAGTTTACGCCTGGAAAGGTAAAGATGAGAGGCAGCATCTGGTAAGAGCAGCGATAGAGAATTATCCCGAGAAATTTCCTTCGATTGCTGAAAGAAAAAATTATTGGGGCCTTATAAAATGTTTTGCGTTAGAAAATGCTAGAAATACCGCGGCTACGGATAATCCTTTTCATTTTACTACAGCCCGTTATGATGAAGATATAACTGTTGCTACATGGGATATGCGTTATAGAAAAAAATTAGGGGAGGGGGAAGAATTTTCTAAAAGTTCGCTGGGCGCGATAATAACCGATGTTTTTGATGATGCGAAAATAAGTGTATCTAACCAGCTACTTGTAGCAGACCTTGTAGGTAACTATGCAATTTTTAGCGAGGTCAAAGGGTATTACGGCCCCGAGAAAGAAGATATTCGTATTGAAAGAGTGCAATGAAAAATGCCGGAATAAGGCTTTTACTTTTTTGCCTTTTTCTGCCCTTATTTTTTCTGCCATTTGTACAAGCGCAACAGCCCTCGGTTGATATTTTAATATTTTCCCCTCATTCCGACGATGAAACTTTATGCCGTGAGGGAGTTATTTCCAAGGCAGTCCGGAATAATAAAAAAGCAAAGATTGTATTTTTGACTAACGATAACGCTTCTGGAAAAGATGCCGTTTTTTTAAATTATCCGGCAAAGAAACTTCTTTCTCTTTGGGAGAAAGACCGTAATAATTTGCTCGCTGACATTAAGGACGTTTTAAAAAAATACACACCTAAAAAAATATACATACCTTACCCCTTAAACATTCCGAAATATTTAAATATTTCTGAAGAAATGTCAGGTATATATGAGGATCGCCTGGCTACTTCTCATTTTGTAAGTTTAGCTTTGAATAAACTGATGGGCGACAGCGGTAATAAGTGGTCACATTCTACAAAAGTTACTTATTACTTTAGTAATGATTTAATAAATAATGAAAGTAGTTCGAAAGTATCTATAATGAAACCGGTAGGCGGTTGTAATGAGTTATTTTGGGATGTGCCTTGTCAAAAAGATATTTACCTTAAGCAGTTAGAAGAGGAATGGCAGGATATTGCTAAAACTATGAAACAACATGGGTATAATGTAAATTTTGCCCCGGTTGTTGGCGTTATGGATGACAGCAGGGATATGAGTATTCGTCTGGTAAAGAGAGAAAGAGCTTATTCAGAAGATCCGCATATTGTTGCTGAGTTGGCACTTGCTGTGATGAAAGGTATGGATAAAGAGGGAGTAATTCCTGTGTTGAAACATTTTCCTGGTTTGGGTTCCGCTCGTTTTGATACTCATATCGGCCTTCCTCAAATAAAAGTATCTGAAGAAGAACTTTTCAATCGAGACCTTGTGCCTTTTAAGGATTTAATAAAGAAGAAAAAAAATATGTGGGTGATGGTTAACCATGCAATTTACCCTTGTTTGGATAATAAGCCAGCTTCATTATCTTATAAAATTCAGACGGATATCCTGCGAGAAAAATTGGGATTTAAAGGCATAATTATTGTCGATGAACTTCTTAATATGCAGGCAATCTCAGAGTTTGCGTATCAGGAAGGAATTAAGAAACCTTATATTGGGGAGATTGTAGTAAAAGTTTTTCAGGCTGGAGCAGATATTGCGCTAATCTATCCGTTACCTAGAGATGCAGAAGAAGTTGTTTCTCAAATAGTTCAAATTATAAAGAAAGCGGTGCGGAAAGGAGAAATTGGAGAAAAAAGCATTGATGAATCTGTTAAACGAATATTAGAGGAGAAAGAGAGAATTTTTAAAAGACCTTTAAAGCATTTGCTTAAAGACATGTCTCTTGAAGAAAAAATTTACCAAAGGCTTATTATTGATATGTCTATAGAAACCGAAGTATTTAGAAAGTATAATTTAGGGGGGCTGCATGTTCGCGGTTCTTCTCTTGTAGAGAAAATACAGGAAAATGCTAAAATTCCTTTATTTATAATTGGCCAGCATGAAGGAGGGGTTACCAATGACCCTGCGCTTAAACTTTTTACCCGAAGTGCTTATTCGATAGGCAAAGAGTTTGAAAGATTGGTAACCAAGTCCGGCGGCGAGGTGGTTTCTTGTTCAAAAAAAGAAAAGAAATTTATGTTTAGTTTTGACCGGTTGAATAAAGAAAGACGCAGGGAAGTTCTTTCTTGTTTGCTCGCTTCTATGGATGAATTGATTGTCTTATGGTCAGAGGCAAAACAGAAAGGTTATACGCCGTACCGCTCTAATCTACTTTCTCCTTTAGCTATTTATCCTACCGGAGAGTTTATAATCAGGCCTTTTCAGGACTTACCTATAGATTGGGTGAAAAGGTTTTCTAGCAAACAACTTGCTCGGTGTGCTTACGAATTAAAAAAATATTTGAAGTTTGGTCAGAAGAATATAAACCTTCTTATAAATTAGACGGTACGATCATC
>JAIWAR010000064.1:0-5947 GCA_048634245.1 Methanosarcinales archaeon
CAATTATTTGGCGCTGAATACGCGAATGTTCAACCTCATTCCGGGACTCAGGCTAATATGGCAGTGATGATGGCAGTTTTAGAGCCTCAAGATACAATTCTGGCTATGGATTTAGCTTGCGGGGGGCACCTTTCTCACGGCCACCCTTTAAATTTTAGCGGTAAGTTTTACAAAATAGTGGCTTATGGGGTTGATAGAGACACTGAATGCCTGAGCTATGAAGAAATAGAGGAACTCGCCTTGAAGCATAGGCCAAAGATGATTATTGCCGGAGCTTCAGCCTATCCCCGAATAATTGATTTTAAGCGTTTTCGTGAAATTGCCGATAAGGTAGGAGCGTATCTTTTAGTGGATATGGCTCATTTCGCCGGTTTAGTTGCGGCTAAAATATATCCTAATCCCTGCGAGTATGCGGAATTTGTAACTTCTACTACTCATAAAACCCTACGGGGGCCAAGGGGCGGTTTTATCTTGGCTCGTGAAGAATTTGCCAGAAAAATTAACACCGCGGTTTTTCCGGGGATCCAGGGCGGGCCTCTAATGCATGTTATTGCTGCTAAGGCCGTTGCTTTTGGTTTGGCTCTAAAGGATGAATTCGTTCAATACCAAAAACAAGTAGTTAACAATGCCCGGTATTTTGCTAAGTTAATGCAGGAAAATGGTTATCGTATAGTCAGCGGAGGTACTGATAGCCATCTTTTTCTTGTGGATTTAAGCTTAAGGGGCATTAGCGGAAAAAAAGCCTCGGCGGTTTTAGGCGAAGTTAATATTACCATAAATAAAAACCTTATTCCTTTTGATTCCAAACCCCCGGCAGTAGCCAGCGGAATTCGTATCGGTACCCCGGCTATTACTACCCGCGGGATAAAAGAAAAAGATGTAGAAAAAATTGCTGAATTTATCGATAAGGGTTTAAGTAATAAAGATAACCCCGAAGAGCTCAAAATCATAAAGGAAAAGGTTCTTGAGTTCACCAGGAAATTTCCTCTTTACGGACAAGCAGAATAGATGTTTTTTGTTTGTAACCCCGGAGCAGCGAGAAACTAAAAAAGATGGAAAAGATACAAAAAGTTAAAAGGCCGACCTGGGATGAATACTTTATGAAGGCTGCTTTTTTGGTTTGTGAACGCTCAACCTGTTTGCGTAGAAGAGTAGGGGCGGTATTGGTTAAAGACAGGCAGATTTTAGCTACCGGCTATAACGGGGCGCCTAAAGGAATTTCTCATTGTGAAATTGTTGGCTGCCTCCGGGAAAAATTAGGTGTTCCTTCGGGCCAGCGCCATGAAATTTGCCGCGGCCTTCATGCTGAACAGAATGTTATTCTTCAGGCTGCAACTTTTGGCGTATCTACCAAAGAGAGCATTCTTTATGTAACCAGCGCACCTTGTAGTATTTGCGCTAAAATGATTATTAACGCCGGCATTAAAGAAGTAATTATCAAGAGCGAATATCCGGATAAGATGGCAATTGAGTTTTTAAAACAAGCGGGAATAGTTTTAAGAAAGATGAAGGATAAAGAATAAAGGGAGAAGAATATTATGCGGTGTCCTTTTTGTAATAATAGCGAGAATAGAGTTACTGATTCCCGGGAGACTTCTGAGGGGTCAGCTATAAGGAGAAGGAGAGAGTGTGAAAATTGCGGCAAGCGGTTTACTACTTATGAATACGTAGAAAAGACTCCTTTAATGGTAGTAAAAAAGGACGGGCGTCGAGAGCCTTTTAACCACCAGAAAATCTTAACCGGTTTGTTGAAGGCTTGTGAGAAAAGGCCAATAAGCGTGGAGGCGTTAGAGAAGATTGCTGATGAAATTGAGTCCCAATTACACAAGAAATTCGAACAGGAATTAAAGTCGCATTTTATCGGAGAGCTGGTTATGGAAAAACTAGCCCGGTTAGATGATGTTGCCTATGTAAGATTCGCCTCAGTCTACAGACAATTCAAAGATATTAATCAATTCATGCGTGAGCTAAGGGATGTTTTTAATAAACGAATGAATCCTGTTAAAGATTCAAAATAAGCGTTATGTTGATATGTTATTTCTAATGGGGCAAAATGATTGAAGTAGAACTTTCACGGATTATAATTGACGAGCAGAAAAAAGAACAGGTTATCGTTTTGAAAGAGAAAAAAGGCGACAGGCTTTTACCTATTGTTATCGGAGTTAATGAAGCTGCGGCCATAAAAATGGAGCTAGGCGGTTTTAATCCCCCGCGGCCTTTAACCCACGATTTGATATTGTCAATTATGGATAATTTAGAGGTAATTTTAGAGAAAATAGTAATTAATGATTTGGTTGATGGGACTTTCTATGCCAAGCTATATCTAAAAGATCACAACAAAGGGCTTAAGGTAGTTGATGCTCGTCCATCAGATAGTATTGCTTTGGCCATGAGGAGTAAATCCCCTATCTTTATAGAAGAACAAGTTTTAGAAAAAACGCACTAATACTTTCCAATGCTTTCCGCTTCTTTAAAAAAAATCCCTTATTTTTCTGTAATTTCTTCGCTTTGCCGGAGGAGGAATATTAATATTTGGCTGGTGGGCGGTTTCTTGCGCGATATTTATCTTAACCCTAAGAAAGAGTTAGTAGATTTTGATTTTTGCGTTGAGAAGAACACCTCTTCAATTGCAAGGGAATTTGCTAAGAAGATTTCTTCTAAGTTTATTATTTTGGATAAAGCTCAAAAATCTTTCCGGGTAGTTTTAAAAAGAAAAGATAGAAATTATACTTATGATTTTACAAGTATGCGCGGGAAAGATCTCCCGGAAGATTTAGCTCTAAGAGATTTTACCATCAATACCTTAGCCCTTTCTTTATCGGAAACAAGAGCAAAAGTTCTGGACTATTTCCGGGCCCGTAAAGACATAGAAGGTAGAGTAATTCAGGTAATAAGGGATGAGGTTATACCTCAGGATCCTTTACGAATTTTAAGAGGGTTTTCTCTTGTCGCTAACTATGATTTTCGTATTAAAACTAAAACTTTAAAATTAATGGTTAAACATAAAAGGTTGATTCAGGGAGTTTCAAAAGAGAGAGTGAATGAAGAGTTGTTTAAGATACTTGCTTCCCCGGATTCTTATAAGGCTTTCAGGGTTATGGATAAGTTAAAGATAATTGATGAGTTTATTCCTGAAATCAAAAGGATGCGGGGCGTACATCAGGGAGCTTACCATCATCTTAATGTTTGGGAGCATTCTTTGGAGACTTTGCGGCAATTTGAATTGCTTTATACTCGAAGGTTAATAAAGAATAAAGTTATTACGGCTTATCTTAATGAGGAATTGGCTCAGGGAAGAAGAAGGGGGCAGATTATAAAGCTGGCTTGTCTTTTACATGATATCGGCAAACCTGAAGCTAAAAGGAAACTGAATAAAAAAACTATTTTTCATGCCCATGAAAAAATCGGCAGAGATTTGGCGCAGAAAATAGCCGACAATTTACGTCTTTCATTGCGGGAAAAAGATATTCTAAAAAAATTAGTCTTTTGGCATCTTCGCCCCGGATATTTAGCCGACCAGGTTACCCCTTCCCGCCGGGCAATCTACCGTTTTTTTAGAGACACCGATTACGAAGGGGTAGCGGTAATACTTCTTTCTTTTTCGGATTGGCGGGCAACCAGGGGGCCTCTTACCGATGCTAAAAAAAGGAGAAGGCATGAAAAAATTATGTTGGGATTGGTAGATAAGTATTTTGAAGATAAGAAGAAGAAACCTTTGCCAAAGCTAATAGACGGGTATGACATAATGAAGAAGTTTAAAGTTGCAGCCAGCCCTTTAGTGGGAAAAATTTTGCGAAAGGTAAAAGAGGAGCAGGCTTTAGGCAAAATTTCCACAAAGGCCCAAGCCTACCAAACCGCTAAAACCATCCTTGCGCTCCGGGAGCGCAAGGATTTGGGTAGGGAGGAGAAATGAAGATAAAAGATGTAGAGATTATCGTAGTTAAAGGAGATATTACCCAGGTTGACACAGAAGCTATAGTAAATGCTGCTAATAATGAATTTTTTATGGGGGGCGGAGTAGCCGGAGTAATTAAAGGAGCCGGTGGTAAGGTAATTGAAGAGGAGGCCGTAAGGCAGGGCCCGGTTGAGGTAGGTGAGGCGATTTTAACTTCAGCCGGCAGTTTAAAAGCAAAGTATGTTATCCATGCCGCTACCATGAAGATGGATTTTAAGACTAATGAAGAGATTCTTCGAAAGGCTACTTACTCTTCTTTGCTTTGTAGTCAGGAGAATAAGATTACTTCAGTTGCTTTTTGCGCGTTAGGCTGCGGTGTAGGCAGGTTTAGCTTTGAGGCGGTTTCGAAAATAATGGCTCAAGAGGTGTTTGGGTACATTTGGCAGGTAAAGGAGCCGACCTTAAAAAGAATAATTTTTGTTTTGTATTCAGGCCAAGCTTTTAAGATTTTTAAAAAAAATGTAATAAGCTATCTTGAGTATATGAATAAGAAGATGAGCGCCGGCCCTTTTCTTACCGTAGACGGGATAGTTGAGTATAAAGAAGGGGTTGTAATGATAGAGCGAAGCAACCCTCCTTTGGGCTGGGCTTTACCGGGAGGATTTGTGGATTACGGGGAGAGTGTAGAGGATGCCGTCGCAAGAGAGATAAAAGAAGAAACAAGCCTTGATTTTGTAAACTTTAAACAATTCAGGGTTTATTCTAAGGGGAATAGGGACCCTCGTTTTCATACTGTTTCAGTTGTATTTATCGGTGAAGGGACAGGGAATCTAAAGGCCGATTCTGATGCTAAGAGCGCCAAGGTCTTTAAATTGGATTCTTTATCTTCAAAGGGAGGGCTTTACCTGCCGGAAAAAATAGCCTTTGACCACCGAAAGATAATTGAAGATTATATTCAATCTAAAACAGAATAAATGTTTGAAGCTCCTTTGCGTTATCTTAAAGGGATTGGCCCGCAGCGGGAAGCCAGGCTTAATAATTTAGGGGTAAAGACCGTTAAAGACCTGCTTTACTATTTTCCTTTTCGCTATCAAGACCGGAGAACTTTTAAAAAAATAAAAGATTTATCAATTGATGAGTTTTCAGTAGTTAAAGCTAAGGTTCAAGCCACGAATTTAAAGAAATTTCCTTATTTTTTACGTTCGAAGAGAATAAAGAGTGTTTTTGAAGCTATTTTGGAGGATGAAACCGGAAACATTCGCTGTGCCTGGTTTAATCAGGCATATCTTTCTGAGGTAATAAAAAAAGGAGTTAACTTAGTTATCTATGGAAAGCCTAAGTTAGTTTCCGGTTTTCGGCAAATTATTTCTCCGGAGTATGTGATTGAAGGAAAAGGTGATTCTTCGGGGATGGGAAAGATAGTGGGTATTTATCACCTGCCTTCTGAGTTTACCCAAAAATTTATGAGGGGTGTCCTTACTTCTGTCTTAAAAGATTATTTCTCTAATTATTCCGATCCTTTACCTTATTATATAAGAAAAGAAAAGGACATTTTTAATATCGCTGAAGGTTTAGAAGGAATTCATTTTCCCGGTTCATGGGAGGAAGCTGAAAAAGCCCGGGGGCGATTTATCTTTGAAGAACTATTCTTCTCCCAAATTTTAGTCTATTTGCGTAAGGCTAAGCGGGTTTTCCAAAAAGGAGTGAAATTGAAGATTTCCCCGGATACCATAAAGAGGATACGGGAAAATTTAGGCTTTAAACTAACTGCTTCTCAGGAGGAAGCGCTATCGCAAATTCTGGGTGATTTAAGCAAACCTTACCCTATGCACCGGCTTCTTCAGGGAGATGTGGGGTGCGGTAAAACAGCTGTAATCACTTTTGCTATCGGTGTTTGCGCTGATTGCGGTTTCCAGGCTGCGATTATGGTTCCTACAGAGGTATTGGCGCATCAGCACAAGGAGACTTTAGAGAAGTGTCTTAAAGGTTTGAAGTTTTTTTCTAAGGGGGCGATTAAAGTTGTTACTTCTTCTCTTACTAAGAGAGAAATAA
>JAIWAR010000065.1:0-5703 GCA_048634245.1 Methanosarcinales archaeon
GTTAAATCTTTAAACCTAAGCTTAATACCCGGGATATTAACGCCTTTATTCTCCTTTAATGTTCCGGGTGTAATTACTTCTGCTTGTATGCGTTTTTTTGATATAGATTTTACTTTAAGCGCGATATAACCATCATCTATATATATGAAACTATCTGTTTTTATATCACACAGAGAGCCGTCATAGTCAAACGGTATAATCCCACTATCATTCAGATTGCTCTGGTTACTTAAATAAACTTTTTGTCGTTTTTTTAATTCTATTGATTTTTTGCTTCTACCTCTAAATTTTCCTATTCGTATCCGGTAGCCTTCAAGGTCCTGCAGAATCCTTATATGACGCCGGTATTTTTTATTTAATTTTCTTATTAAATCTATACGCATCAAGTGCTCTTTGTGGTTTCCGTGTGAGAAATTAAGCCGGGCCACATCCATTCCTGCCAGCATCATTTTTCGAAGCATAGTAATATGCCCGCTCGCAGGCCCCAAAGTGCATATAATCTTTGTTTTAACCATATTATTCAACAGCCCCAAAAATTCATAAACATTGTTTTTTCGCGCGCAACAATTTTAGATATTCGCATTATCTATTTGAATCTCTATTTTTGATATTAGAGAATCTATATCCTGGATAATAAATCCCGGTAATAATTTTAAAAGCTCAATATCTCGCTTAAAAGTACGTAAATTTTTTAAAAAATTAGCTAATATTATCTTATCTTTACCGGTTCTTTCCGCTTCAACATCAACATCCTTTCTCCGCTTCATTATTAAAGAAGTCAGGTCTTTTTTTGCTTCCCGGACATCTCCTTTCTCTTCTAAAAGATAGTTTTTAACTTTTTTATAATCCTCTTCAGGCAATCTCTTTTTAGCACGCTGTAAAGTATTCATCACCTCCAAGCTGGGTATCGCGTTTTCTCTTTCTTCTGTCGTATCACCCTCTAAATATCTTGGCTTTTCCTGCTGTAGAAACTGGTAAGAGCGTATTAATTTCATAACAGTATGCTTACGGACTTTTATTTCCGTTTCAGTATATTTATCAAAAGTTTCATACCCCCACTGTTTATATAGTTTATTGCTCCAAACGACATTAAGCGTACGGGCAAGATTACGCCACGAACTCTTGAAATCCCGGGCAACCAGCAGTACTTGCTTTCTGATTTGATCACTATCAATATCCGAAACAATTTCCGGTTTACTGGCAGCTGTTGTTTTCTCTAAAATGTTCCCTTGCATCATTCCCCCTTTTTTACTTTTTATAAACACATAAATAACCCATAAAGAGTCATTATCCCCTTTAATGATTATAATAACTATTTTTTAATTTACCATTTATTTTTCCGTGTTATACTGCCTTAAATAATTTATTAACTTAAAGATGAATTTACTTATCACTTGCAAAAAAAGCTACGAAACCATATTAACCCGCGAAGCGGCATTAAACAATATTAATGTTAAATACAGCGGCTTAGGTTATATTTTCGCCTCTTCCAACCTTAAAACTTTAAAACCTGAATTTTGCTTTGCCGAGCTTATCTTAAAAGACCCTTATGAAGTCTCAGCAGATTCAGTTAATGCTTTAACAGTTAAACTTAGCGGCTTGTTCACCGGGTATATCAAAAATAAAAGAATTGACCTTTCTTTACCCTTTATTTTCGCCTTTAGCCCCAAAGATAAACTTAGCATAAGAGTTAAAAAGCTTAAAAAGGTTTGGTTTAAAATAATAAGCAAAAAAGTCTCCCGGGTGTCAAAGCTTTTAGATGAGAATTTAACCCCTGTCAACGATTTTCAAGAAGGCTTTTTTGTTTATTTTACCGATTTCAACAAAGCTTTTGTTTCCTTCTCTGCTTTCTCGCAAAAACAGCAACGCATGCAAATGGACCCTTTAGCTCCTTCGCGTTCTTATCTAAAAGTGGAAGAAGCCTACCATGTCTTAGGCTGCCAACCCAAGATAAATGAAACAGTAATTGACCTGGGAGCTGCTATTGGAGGTTGGAGTTACAGCGCGCTTAAGCGTAAAGCTAAAGTAATAGCAATAGATAATGCTTCTCTTAGAGAACCTGTGAAATCCCACCCTAACCTTATTCACCTAAAAGAAGACGCACTAAAATTTAAGCCGGATAAAAATAAAAGCGCTGATTGGCTTTTCTGCGATATAATCGAAAACCCGGAAATTATCCTACAACTTTTAAATACCTGGCTAAAAAATGCCTGGTGCCATAAATTTATCGTAAATTTAAAAATAGGCCACAGTGACCCAATAGCCCTTATAAAGAAGATCAAAGATAAAAAAACCGGCCTTACCCCTTATTGTTCGTCATTAAAGATCCGGCAGCTTTACCATGACCGCGAGGAAATCACTCTAATCGGAAAACATATTTCTTTTTCAAAGTAACCTTAAACCTAAAAACTTATCCTTAAAACTTAAACACATTTGATGCTTCAAGGGCTAACCCTGTTATCTTTCGCGCCTCTGTTATTCTCTAAGCAATTACCTTATATACTTTATCGTTGGCATGGATAGGTTGGCCGACTTTTATGCCTACCTTATCCCCTTCTTTTGCCTCAGTCACGTTATCAAACTCTATCCGCATCGACTCGACCTTTTGAGAAAAATCCGCCTGCTTCCCTTTGATGTGAATAGTGTCTCCTACCTTAAGTGCACCACTTAGCTTAATTATTCCGACAGAAATCTTGCCAAAGAAATGGTCAACCACCCCAATCTCTTGCTCTTCCATACCTAACCTCCTTTTCTATTATTATATCACAAAAAAAAGAAACCCCGACAGAATGTCGGGGAATTTCAATTAAAAAAAAGACTGGCTCCCCGGGTAGGGCTCGAACCTACGACCTATTGGTTACAGCTACCTCTAAGTTTCCTTAAAGACTGGACTATCTCATCACCATATTCACTTAAAGTGAAGTTAGGCGGCGGGTATATAGTCTCTGCACATTTACTCCGACAATGTCGAAGACTTAGCTCAGGATTACCATGCCCCAAAATTTGGGGTTTAGGCTTCCCTGAATTAGCCCACTTTTTCCCGAGTTTCACGCAAGATTACTTCGCAACACTCAGTTTACATCCCACAGTTTCCTGTAGGAGCTGCACTTCCGTACAGCCAACCGCTCTACCAATTGAGCTACCGGGGAATCAAATTGTCTAAGAACAAAATAGTGCTAATTATAACCTAATTGCACTTTATCGTCAACATCCGTAGATCACTTAAATTAAGCAACGGCTTTACGTTCTATGAGGGCTTTGCCCAGGGTTGCTGAATCAATGTACTCTATCTGAGTGCCCAAGGGTATTCCGATAGCAATTCTATAGATTTTTACCTTATAGGAGGATAATCTTTGAATCAAAAATTGAGCTGTTAGTTCCCCGTCATTGTCAGGATCGGTAGAAATTATAACCTCTTTTATCTCTCCTTTTTCTATACGATTAATTAATTTTCTTAGGTTTAAATTCTCGCCGCCTATACCTTCCATCGGCGAAATTGACCCCAAAAGAACATAATAAAGTCCGTTGTAACGAGAAGTTTTCTCAATCGCCATAATATCTTTAGGCTCTTCAACAACGCAAACGACATCCTTTTCCCGTTTAGGGCTTGAACAAATAGAACAGATGTCTTTAGTCGAAAAATTATTACAGATTCTGCAGGGCTTAATATGCTTGTGAATCTCCTCCATTTTATGAGCTAAATTTTCTATGTCTTCCGGGCGCATCTTTAAAACATGAAAAACCATCCTCTCGGCGCTTCTTCTGCCTATTCCGGGAAAACAGGAAAAATTCTTTACTAATTCATTGAAAATTTTAGAAAAACTACTCATCACTGTTATGGAACTTACCTCCAAAGGTATCCAGAAGCTCGTTAAGAAAACTATCGTCATCAACAGCCTCTTGTTTACCACTGTCTTCTTTAAACCCGGTATCGGTACCCTCATCCCCGTCTCTTCCGGCCTTATCAAAAGCGGTTGGGGAAACTCTGTTCGGCAGTTCCTGTAAGATAAATTTCAGCCCCACCGGTGAACCAAAAAGATTAGAAATAATCCCCTCAATAACCTTTAAATTTTTATTGCTCTCTACAATTTCCTTATGAAAACGGTCCTGCGAAGAAAATGCCACAACAGCCAATGACCCTTGTGAAGATACCGGCTGAGCAAAAGAAAGATGCGAAGCAAGAGCCGCTCTTTTTGTTTGTATCCGCGCTAATACTTCCTTCCACCGGCTCTTTAGCTGATGTAAGATAGTATTATCTTGAGGCATATCATCTACTTTTTCTTTTTGTTTATCCTTAGGCGGTGGGCTCTCCTCTTGAGGAACAATATTTTCTATTTCAAAATCAAAATCATCCTTGTTTATATTCACCTCGAATTTTTTTCTTTCCTCCGGCGCCTTAGAATCATTAACAGAAACGCTCTTCTTCTTAGTAAGACTATTTGCTTCAGGAGGCTGAACATACTTAATTAAAGCTAGCTCAAAAGGAATTCTGACAGTATTTAGACGCTGAGATAATTCTTTAGCTTCAATAAGCAAATCAATTATTCTTAGAACATCTCCGGTCGTAACCTCTTTGGACAAAGCAGAGATAACATCCTTGCTCTGAGGAGAGACATCGCTAAGCTCTTTAAAGCTTTGGGGGCTGATTTTTGCTAAAAGAAGATTTCTTATGTGTTCAACAAAAGCATTGAGGAATATACCTAAATCTTTTCCATCCCTTACGGTTTTATCCACAAAACCCAAGCAAGCGGACAATTCCTTCTTAATCAAAGAATTAAGAGCTTTATTTAAACTCTCCTCGTCAATTATCCCCAAAAAAGAAAACATATCTTCTAAAGAGCCTTTTTCCAAAATAATCGGAATCAATTGATCAAGCAAAGACTCAGCATCACGGATACTTCCGCCGGCAGCCCGGCCGATAGTATACAAAAGATTTTCTTTAATTTTTACTTTTTCTGAAATAACTATTTTTTTAAGTTTTTCGACAATCTTCTCTAAGGATATAAGGTTGAATTGGAATTTCTGGCAGCGGGAAAGAATCGTCGGCGGCACCTTATGAGGATGAGTAGTGGCAAAAATAAATTTTACATGAGCCGGCGGTTCTTCCAGAGTCTTAAGCAAAGCGTTAAAAGCCTCTTGGGTTAACATATGAACTTCATCAATAATATAAATCTTATAACGGGAACGAACTGTGGACAGCTTTACATTCTCTCTTAATGTCCTTATCTCATCGATTCCCCGGTTAGAAGCACCGTCTATTTCAATGATATCCAAAGATTGGTTGCGGTCTGCAAGCGAATCCACCTCGGCCCGGCTGGCGTCCAGAGACGAAACCACTCGTAAAGCTATATCCCAAAAACAGGTTGTTGAAGAAGAGCTAAACAGTGCAAAGAAGAAAATAGAAACCCTGGAGCATAAAATATCAGTACTTAGCAAAGATGCATCCCTGGGTGTTACCTTTCGAAACATCAGTAGTATCCCTATTCAATCCATGGCTAACTATGTCTACCAGATAGGGTCCCTGCAGGCACTGGATAATAGCCTGGTTACGGCATACCTGCAGCCTGGGCAATCACTGGCAGACCATGAAAATGGACGTGAACTACTTAAATCCCCTGGACATGAAACCATGGGTCTGGTCGATAAGATTGTGTCTCCAACAGGGGTTGCGCTCTTCTATGATACGGGTGGCATGGTAAAGGA
>JAIWAR010000066.1:0-5571 GCA_048634245.1 Methanosarcinales archaeon
AAAAGTATTTTTTAGCCACAAAGTCACGAAAACACAAAAATTCACAAAATTAAAATACTGATAAGAAGCCCTTTTTGAGATTTAGTGATTTGGTGTTTTAGTGGCATCTTCATTTTTTACCTTTTCGGAGTGGACTCTTCTTTCAAACTTCTAAGTTCTAATTTTTTATGTAAGGCTGAAAGGTTCGGTAACTCTTTCAAATATGCCGTTTATCCAAGCAATTGTTAAACCGTAGTTAGAAACAGGAATACCTTTATTAATAAACGGTTTTAATCTGCCCTGTAATTGTTTACGTGTAACTACGCAACCCCCGCATTGTATAACCATTGCATATTCATCAGCCGGTTTCGGAATTTTTGATAATCCTGAAACAACTTCAAAATCAATTTCTTTTCCGTTATTTACGGTAAGAAGAATCTTTCCTTCTCCCCAGCTTTCTATGGTAAGCAATTGTTTATCATTCTTTTTTATTGTCAATAAGCCATTAATTTCCTCTATTTCAAACCCTTTAGTTCCTTCTGAAATTGCTTTTGCAATTCCGGTATCTGATTGAAGTCTTAAAAAAAATATTCCTCTTTCTTCCTTTATTGAAGAGAACATTAATCGAAATTGAGGAACAATTATTAGACCAATCGCAACAAATACGGCAAAAAAGCTAAAAAATATCCAGGGGTCTTTAATCCACCTTTTATACTTTAATTGCATCTAATTATTACCCTATCTAAAAAATTTAAATTACCTGAAGATTTCACCATTTATAAAAATATAAAAAGCTGGATGCCAGCCAGAAGGCTAACATCCATAAACATCAATCACTTTTATTTAATCTTTTGTTGAAGGGCAGAAAACTTTGCTACAACAATTTCCCTTGGCTCTGAGGCATAGAATAATTTTAAGTCGCCAAGCACGGGAAGATCCCCAGGAGGCTTAACATCCTTTCGTATAGATCTTCTTTTAACAATATTCGCTGTTATAATGTGGGATTCTTTTGAACCAAGAAAATTAACAAATAATTTGGCAAGTTCGGGATGAGGTCCATTCTTAACTAACCCATAACAGTCCATCTGAATAGTGACTACATCTGTAGGGTATATTAATTCAACAGGTAATCCTTCATTAACCCATTTAACTCCAAGATCTTCGTTTATCCATCCAATGCAAGCTTCTCCATCTTTTATAGCTGAAAACATCGCATCTGAACCAGGAGTAACTTTACAATACGGAAGGAGATTTTCGATAAAATTCCAATCGTATGCACTGGTTATTCCAGATACTATTGTCCAACCTGTTGAAGATTTATCTGGATCAGCAAGAGCAATACCGCCTCTATCCAACCATTTCTTGCCATTATCTAAAACTTCTTTCACAGTCTTGGGATATTCTTCTGGTTTAATTAATTTTTTATTAAGCATTAATGGTTGACAGAAGGTGGTAAATGGCTGCCAAATGTTGTTTGGATCATAGGTTGCAAAGTATTCTCTCTCAGGATGTACATATGGTTCAAATAAATCTGCTTCTTTATCGTAAATTATTGGTGGGCCACCAAAGATAACATCTGCAGCAGGATTATCTTTTTCAGCAGCGAATCTTGCAAATAATTCTGGTGTACCAGCATAAACTGTTACAAACTTAATACCTGGATATTTGACATTAAATAGCTCATAGATTGGGTTAGTTATCTCTGGACCAGAGGCACTATAGACAACAATTTCTCCTTTTGGTTCTGCGCAATTTCCAACAAAAGTGCTTAGCAAACCAACTAATAGAATAATTAATATTATCATTAAACCCTTTTTCATAATTAAAATCCTCCTAATAAAAATTATTTTGAAAAACTTTTAATTTTCTTTAATAAACCTTTCTCTAAAATTTTATCAATCTAATTTTTCTCTACATTCTAGCTAATAAATAGAAGTCATATTATATTTAAATATCACCTCCTTTTCCGTTTTCATTTCTCAAGTGTAATAAAATATACCCTAATCTTTATGTATCTTCTACAAAGATGTTTACTGCTTAACAATCGCAAGCCCTTTTCTTTTAAAAATAAAAGAAAAAGTCTCTCCTGTTACCTTCATACAGGTTACAATATTTAATTTAATAAAATTTTATATAAAATCCTTTTTTATTTTAAAGCATAAATAATTATTTGAAACATCTTTAATCACATTATACTACATTTATTTTAAAAATCCTTCTTTTTTGGGAAAATATTTTAAAAATATTTTTAAATAACAGATGAAATGCCTGTCCTATATTGTAAATAGAGATTGCCGCGCTCCCTACGGTCGCTCCATTAGACTATTAATTAAGAATATATTAAAATAAATTAAAGTTTATTAAATTACACCAGGTACCGAATAAAGAAGGCTGAGTAAGTCTAAGAGGGCTCAAAAGAAAAACTTATATTGCGAATAAGACCCAGCCTTTTTGATGATTAAAGCTAAATAGTGTTTCCGTCGCTAAATGAGCGATTATTAATGGAGTAAGCTCATATCATCGTTTATTCGGTAAAGAAAGGAATATTTATTATGAAAAAGAACTTATTTTTTATCGGTCTGGATATCTCAAAAGCTGATTTCGCTGCCAGTATCTACAAGACCCCGGATAAACCAATTGTTACCAAAGAAGCAATCCCCAACAACCCGGAGGGCTTTGGCCTGCTCCTCTTATGGTTAAAAGAACATCATATTAATAAGACCAATAGCCGCATCTGTATGGAAGCCACCGGTGTCTATTCTCAAGCTATAGCCTATTATCTTTTATTTGCGGGTTTCCCGGTCAGCGTCGAACCCCCACTTAAGGTCAAACGTGCCTTTGACCCGATCGGTCATAAGACCGATCCTGTAGACAGCAAACAGATCGCCGAATATGCCTACCGTTTCCAGGATGAGCTTACCTCCTGGCAGCCTAAAGATGAGATCCTGGAAAAGATCCGGCAATTACTGAGTGTTAGAGAACAGTTTACCAAACAGAAAGTTGCCTTGAAGAATGCCATACAGGCCTATAGCAAACAAAGAGTCCAGGTGGCACTCATCAAAAAAGCCCATCAGGAGACCTTGGCCCAGATTGAAAAACAGATTACCCGAATCGATAAAGAACTGTCTAATTTGATCAAACAAGATCCCCAGATCTTACAAAAAGCCAGCAGCCTGAAAAGCATCCCTGGTTACGGGATGCTCCTGGCAGCCCATCTTTTGGTTATTACCGAGAACTTTACCAAGATTCAGCAACACAAGCGCTTGGCTTCTTTTGTCGGTATCGTACCCTATCAGCATCAAAGTGGGACTTCTGTATTTAAAAGGGCTAAAATCCGCCACTTTGGACCTGGGCCAAGCCGTAAACTCTTACGGCTGGCTGCTCAATCGGTGGCTACCCATGATATTACCTTTAGAGGTTATTATTTGCGTAAACTCGCCCAAGGTAAGGCCAAGGCTTTAGTCTTAAATAATATTGCCAATAAACTCCTTAAGGTGGCCTGTGCTATGATCCGGAATAATACCCGGTATATCAAAGAACATCGATCAATACATCCGATGTATTTAAAAAGTGCTTGACAAAGTCATAGTGTTTCGCAATGACATTAAGGGAAAAGCGGATTCGATAAATTGAACCCTTACTCCACTCCGAGTAGAACGATGGCGCGAATAGTTTAGGTTAAGCCTATCTGTTTCTGTCCCTTTCGGTTGACAGTGCCTCACTATCCTATCCTTGCTCCGTTTCCATCGTCCCCTCTAAAATTCCGTGCGTAGGCATTTCGCACTACACGGTTTCAAACGATAATTCTTCTCAATGCCTTCCTGCTTATTGCAGTTTACATTGAGCATATCTACAACAGTTTCGTTTCCATCTTTATCCAGCTCAGAGTCTGGAAGATGTGTCCCCACGTAGAGTTTATCGTCCAGAGCCCCTTTGCTCTGCTCCCATTACAGAAGCTTCACAGCTGTAGAGTCGGAAGAGGTCGGCTTTCGCCTTCCTCTGTCCGCTCAATCAATCGGTACATACAGTTTTCCCGTATACCGCTTTCCGATATGGTATCATTTAGATACAGTTTTAAGACGCAAATCTGGTATAAGTGTTAATAAACTCACCAACTTAAATTCACCATATAGTCTTCTCTCATTATAGTACTTCCATCCGTAGTTTCTCCATCTTTTGTAGTGATGGCTCCATATTCTCCTGACTATCCATCTTTGTAACTTGCTGAAAAGTTTACGAACATGAGCTTTACGATAGTAAATGCCCCATCCACGAATAACTGGATTAATCCGGTCAATAATCTCCTTGGTAGTTAACGGTATTCTGCGTTTAGTCCTTTTTATGATAGTGGCTTTGAACCTCTTTATTGATTCTTCCTTAGGTAAAGCATAGATATTACTGGAATTCATTCTCTTTTTGATTTTATTCTTGGCGAGTTTGAGTCCTTTCCCTCGTTTTAACTTATACCCCAGAAATTCAAAGCCCTTGTTTAGGTGAGTAATCTTAGTCTTTTCCGGATGTATAGCCAATCCGAGAGATTTAAGAATTTCTCTTGCCTCTTCTAATGCTTTGATGGCCTCCCCTCTGGTTCTACACAATACCACCCAATCATCGGCAAAACGAGTTAGCTTATACCCTCTTGATTCCATTTCATGGTCAAACTGGTTTAAATATATGTTGCTAAGTAGTGGGCTTATCACTGAACCCTGGGGTGTTCCTTCTGGTGTAAGGTGTCTTATTCCCTGTTCCATATATCCCGCTTTTAACATCTTTCGAATGAGTTTCAGTATTCTTCCGTCACTAACCTTTTCTGCAATCATGTCTATTAGCCTCTCATGTTGCACACTTCCAAAGAAATCTTTCAAGTCTGCATCTACTATCCATTCGTATCCTTTAAGCAGTTCTCGATAGATCTTCCGCATGGCCTGATGTGGTGAGCGTCCTGGTCTATATCCAAAACTACAATCATTGAATCCTGGCTCGAATATGGGTTCCAGCCTGTTCTTTAGTGCCTGTTGGCATACTCTGTCTCGTATAGCAGGAATCCCTAAAGGTCTCTTCTTGTCTGGTTTTCCTCTTTTTGCGATATAGACCCATCTTACCGGCATAGGTTCGTACGTAGCTTCTCTTAGTTGTTGGTGGAGCTTCTGTAATTCTTCTGCTGCTACATTCGTAAAATCCTTAATACTAGTTTTATCGATTCCTCCACTTCCTCTGTTTGACTTAACTTTCTTCCAGGCCAGTTTTAGATTCGTTAGGTGATATACTTTGTCAATCAAAGAATGCACCTTCTTAACTGTACTTTTTGCCGGCATAGTTTTCGTATCCTCCGTATACAAATTCAGGGTCTTTCGCATAGGGAACTTTCCTTCCTTTGTAACCTACTCACGAATTCTATTTCAAGCTTAAAGTTCCATAAAGTGAGCCGCCTTCCTCATTAACCATCCTTTTGGAATGGTTAATGCTACCTATATTGAAATAGATAGTCTGGACGTTTCTGTTGTTCGTCCATTAAAGTACTATTCGGCTCTCCGACTTCTCGCAATGCTTCTAGTACACATTTCGGGGTTACCTTATAGTGTAACATTACTG
>JAIWAR010000067.1:0-5188 GCA_048634245.1 Methanosarcinales archaeon
GTCTGCAAATCCATCTTTTCTGTTAACTGTAAAGTTGGATTTGCAGACTGGGCATCGAGTAAACTATCGTAAGGAGTAATAAGCAAGGTTTTGTTGAAATTGCCGGATTCTACATTAACAATCATGTTTTCCTCGTAATAAGGACCAATTCCTTTCCTAATTTCAGAAGTCTTTAATTTTACACATATATTGGTACCTGTACCCAAAATAACGCCTATATCCGTGCTTCTATTGAGATAAGCGCCAGCCACTTGCGTCCCAACTGTATCATTATCTATAGATACAACTTTTACATTATTATGAATCCCTTCTCTCTCTAAAGCTTCATTAAGCAATCCTACCACATCTTCCCCTGCCACGCCAGAAACTGAAAACTCTTTTGTCCAGATAATCAGCTTACTTTCATTTATTGACCTTTGATCCATAGGAAATGAAAAGGTGAAACCTAAGTTATACGTACCTTCATACCCAAAATTTCCCAGGAATTCTTTGATATAACCCGCAATTGCATCAAAGAGAACTTCACCTGTAGAAGTAATCTGCTCTTTAGTTAAAGCTTTTTGCTCGAATTCAACAAGCGGGTTGCTACCATCCCCCTGTAATTTAACCATCATTACCCTAAAGTTACTTCCGCCTAAATCGAGAGCAAGAAATAAACCTTTTTCTGTGCCTTTGGGGTTATCTACATAGGCTGGTAACATCTTCAACGAACTCTCCTGGCCCTTTAAGCCCTTATCCATTTCCTTTTTAAAGGCAACGATTATCCTTTTCATCTCTTGTATAGATAACTCAAAATCATTGCGTAATTCAATAACAAAATTATTAACTTCCCCTCCGTCAGACTGCTCCCCAATTAAATCAAGAACCCAACGTGTACCATTAGGACCGAGGAACGGAGGAACATAAGCAAAATTTGGACAAACAGATAAATCCTTACCGACATAAACAGCTATTACTCTCTCTATTGCCATCATGTTAAAATCATTAGGGGCATCTCCTATAACCACCACTTCTTGCGGTTTTATATTTAATTTTTGAATTAGATTCTCTACAAACCTATCTTTTTGCGTCATTGTAATATCAATAGCTCGTCGGGAGTGACTCAAGATTAACTCCTGAGGAACCTGCTTGTCCGCTTTAAGTCTCTCTAAAAGGCCACCAACCTCTTCATACACCTCAAACAATAATTCTCCCTCTTCATCGGTAAATTCAACAACTAAAGCGGTCTTCCTTTCATTTGTATATCTATCAGTACGTGCTAAGACTTCGTCGTTAACAGAAATTAATTCAGCCGGATCTATTCCTTTTGAACCCAATATAACTTCTATCGCATCATAAAGAAGCTCTTTAGCCTGACTATCTATAATCTTTGAACTAACCGTATCAATAACAAATCCATCTTTTTTATATCTTGCTACCAATCCCCCAGTCTCTCCTACTAAAGAGAAACTATTTTGCACACCCGCGTCTTCCTGAGCCAGTCTTTGACTCATTAGCTTACCCATAACTTCCATCAAATAGTCCATACTCCTTCCCGAAATATCAACAGTGAAAATGCCTTTCCTTGGTAACAGAACTAAAGCTTCTATTGCTTCAGGCGTAGGCAGGATCCCTCTTTTAGCAAAACTATCATCATGGTCAAAAACGACCAATTTGATTGAAGCCTTTCTTAGTACTTCCTCTAGTTCAAAGCCTCCGTCATTCGTTTCTTTTTCAACTATTAATTGTTGATTACATAAGTCTTTGCCAGCCTCTATGCTAAATATAGTATTGCAAAGAATTAATAAAGGAGAGTAAGGTAAAAGAGCTTTTACGTCATCCTGTGTTAATTTTTCGTCCGAATTACCCAAGATAATCCTCATTAGACGCTCAAATTCAATCTCACCTAAATTCATTCTTGCCTTTTTTTCTTCCTCAAGTTTCGCCTGCAACTTTCTCATATAATAAATGAGCGTTCTCATTGAGGAATATTCAGGCGAAACCGTGCTTAACCAATCAGCTTTTATCTGTTCAGGAGGAACATAGAACAATCTTGCTTCCTGGAATATATTTCTTTTAAAGAAACTAAGAATTTTGACTAATATGTAGGCTGAATCCCTGCCTAAATAATTTTCCAGCATTCTAAAATTAAGCTCTACTCTGTTATCAATTGAAATAATTAACCATCCGTAGCCTAACTTTAATCCTGGATTGATAAAAGACTGCGAATTATTATTTTTGTTAAGGTGGGCTTGATCGTATATAGTAAAAGTATATTGGTCATATGGATATAGATGCTTAATAAATATTACTTGATAGCTATCGCCTATAGTAAAAGTTATTATTCTTCCTGCCCCATCCTCAGCTGGCAACATGGTGACATGATGACCTTGTAGCTTTGCTATTCTGCCTCCGTCTAACTCAAAAACCTTTAATTCTACCTTGCCATTTTCTATTAATGAATCCTTGGCTATAGCTGGCTCAACACCAAAATGTTCTAAAACATCATAAAAGTTATATTCTAATAATCCATCGAAGACTGCTTTGATCTTTATCTTCTGTCCAGGGCTTAAACGCTCTGCGTCAATATAAAGCTTGCTTTTTAAAGAATCTGTTCCTGAGGGGCGAAAATCCAGTTCGGTAAATAATGGGATGAGTCCGTCTTTAGCTTTAAATATAATCGGCACTCCTTCAGGCCTCATCTTACCCCCAACTACTTCTTCTTCAGTCATAGTTATCTCATCGAGGCACCTCCATGTCTCTTCATACTCAGGAATAACTTGTATAAGGATGTTTATTACTTCTTCTTTTGTCATCTTGCCATCGCGCACTGCTTTCCCTAAAGAGAAGGCGAAATTGTTAAAATTATCCTTTTTAGCTCCTGCTATTGCTGATGCCTTCCGCTGTTCTTTGGACAGCAGCTGAGCAATACGGCCTTGTTTATCATGCTCAAGGTCATAGCGTTTATCGATTTTTGACTTTAATCCGTATTTTCTGAACCGGTCATTTAAAAAGTTCATTATAAAATAATCATTGCTCATTTCATTGTTGTTAGCTAAGTATTCTCTGGAAACGAATATAAGCATTGATATTGTTGCATCTGCCGCGCTCTTCTCAGGCATTGCTAATACTTTTTGCCCTAAGATGTTCATACAGGGCTTGCTTGTTCCGGCTACCCGGCCGCCGCTCTCTTCTTCTTTAGAATGAATCCTGATTTCTCTGTCCCGGTTAAGAGTAATCTCCCGGTCTAATTGGTCTTTAAAGGTAATTTCGTATTCTTTAGAATTAAATAACCATTCTTCTAAGAGTCTTTGCATTCCGGTTAAATTTTTAAACCCTACCATCTCCATGATTCGGATCAGGTACGGTGATGCTGCTTCAGCGAATTCACTCCAAGCCCGGGTGGATACATAGGTAATATAATATAAAGAGATGTATTTATCCCATAGACCAAGCTCTTCCATATTTTCCTTATCAATCATATCCAAGGCTAAAAATACTTTATTCGGTGTAGGCATTGCTAATATCTTGTTGTTTTCCTGTAAATCAGAGTATTCTACGCCGAATTCATCCAATAAAGGTATAATGCTCTTATCCATAATTTGCTTTAATACAAACCGGTCTGAATCAGGGTCACACTCAAATACCATTGTGCCTACGGGATATCCTTTTAAATTATCTATGTACGGTATTGTCGGTATGACTTTATCGTATGTGGTGTCTATACCAAAATGGTCTACACCATATTCACCTTTTTTCTCATCATACACAACCTGATACCCGGCGTTAAAATGCGCGTCTTCTTCCCAGAACAATAGATCAAACACATTTTTATCTATTCCTAACTCTTCCAATAACCGCTCAAACATCTTCCAAGTTGATCCGCTTAAGCAGTTCAAGATAATTTTATGCCCTTTTCCGGTTGCTTCATTAATCATTGCTACTTCTTCTTTGGTTATATTTAAAACAGAGGCAAATAGTTTAGCCATCTGCTTATATTCTAAGACATTCATTATGTGTTCATTATCTGCTGAAGCCATAGCTACTGTGTGCCTGCCCTGTTCATAAATCTCTTCATCAATGATTCTTTTCAGAATAATAATGTATTTTTCATATAAATCAGGCAAGAGTTGTGCTCCGTCCGGGGCGAGGTTCTTTCTGCCATATAGGTAGCTGGCGCTGTGGCTGGAGGTATAATGTGTTGCTCCGCAGGCTCCTAATATAAATGTTAAAAATGAATATATGTATATTGGTACACTGTTGGAGTATTCTTTCAAAGTAATTACATATATGCCTTTCTCTGCTAAAATTCGCGTCTCCATTTCGCAGAACTTAGCTGTGTGTACTCTTACTTCTCCGCCCACTAACTTCACTATGTTATGCTGTAAAAATGGTAATAGCACCTCCAATTTCATCCCGTAAATCTCTTCGATAATACTTACATTTTCTTCACCCATTTCTTCTCTTATAGAAGCACAAAAGGCATTAATATCTTTTATTTTAGATAATTCCTCCTGAATCTCAGCGTGTACGTCTTTCAAGAATTCCGCTTCTGTCTCTATAAGCAGCGCCATAAACATATCGTTATACATTTTATCCGAATTCTCGCTGTGCAAGATATCTATAAAGGTCCGGATACCTGCTGTAGAAACCATTGCTTTTTCTATGAATTCTTCAAGGTGCGTTCCAAGGTTATAGTAATCCGCTATTTTCGGAGTTATGATTTTCGACTGTCTTGTCTTATCACTTATATTAAAGATAGGTTTAATCTCCGGCTTCTGAAGCAGCAGCGCTTGGAAATTCCTTTCATAAGTGTCTTTCAATACTTCTTTTAACCAAGGCTGTAACCTCTGTATTTTTAACCAGTCCCCTTGTTTCTGCAATTGGTATATGCTTTTCAGTTTTTCTTGGAGAATTTCATGGCCTCCGTCTTGTTCCACCTTATTAAAAATATTCTCTTCTGGAGAAGATTCTTCTACCACATCACTTTTCTGCCATAACTCCATCTTCCAACCATACCCTCTTATTAAAACCCCTCTTTTCTGGACAATTTTTTTATCTATTTTTACTATCTCCTTATTCTCTAATTGAATAAAACTGCTACCCAGAACTTCCGCCAAATTTATTTTAGAATCAAGATTTGGGACATTATTTACTAAAATAAAACCATTGGGCTTCAACCATTCAGTAATAAAAGGAAAATATTCGC
>JAIWAR010000068.1:0-5213 GCA_048634245.1 Methanosarcinales archaeon
GGGCATAAAAGGTTTTGTTTCACATACCTTGCCTCACCAGGATAATATTGATACCAGTGTTCCCGGATATACAAAGGCGAGTGATAGATTCTTTTATGGAACTGAATTTCGTTATCAAGGAATTCCTGATCATAATATATATACTTATTTTGTTGTTCAAAGAGATCATAGTAATCCTAAACCTCAGGATTCGTTGCATGATTATACATATAATTCACAATATTTCGGAGTTGGGTCTCATGGTGATATTTCGTCTCAGATGAGTTATTGGATAGAGCTTATTCGCGAAACCGGTAACAGTAGAGTATATGCTACTCGAGAAAAAAAAGATATTGATGCCTGGGCATTAGATTGCGGTGCTAGCTATGGTTTTGATGTGTATAGCCATCCGTTTCTTAACGTTGAATATGCCTTTGCATCTGGAGATAAAGATAGAGGAGTTGTTACTGATACTGAAAATGGAAATACCATAGGAGATGATAATAATTTTTTATATTTCGGTTATAATCTTACTGGATACGCTCTTTCTCCAAGATTGTCAAATATACATATATATAAGATTGGCATTTGGGCTAATCCTTTAGAAAAAGTATCTTTTTTTAGGGAGTTTTTGTTTGAGCTAGATTATTACCGCTACTATAAAGATAAATCTTCAGGTGGCATTAGTGATCTTGAGGCGACTGAAGATAACGATGATATTGGTAGCGAAATAGATTTTAGTATTAGTTGGCAAATATTTTCTGATTTGCGTTGTGTAATACAATATGGATATTTTTTACCCGGAAAAGCCTACCCAAGCTCGACAAATGATAATCAACAGTATTTTTCTATAAGTACAACGCTCACTTTTTAGGAAGAATATCGCGGGTTCAAATCTCGAGAGAAGACAATATAGATGGGGTCAGGTCTTATATTGCTACATTTGTTATATTGTAAGACCTAACCCCATTCTTTTTATGCCCACCAGTAGCCTAGTTCTTTTAATATTCTTGGCTTATCCTGCCAATCTTCCAATACTTTAACCCAGATGTCTAAAAAAACTTTTCTATTATAAATTTTTTCAATTTCCGGACGCGAAAGGCTTCCTACAGTTTTAAGTACAATCCCTCCCTTACCTACAACAATCCTCTTCTGAGAAGTTCTTTTAACATAAATATTTACTTTTACAGAAACTATCTTTTTCTTCTCTCTTATCTCCTCAACTTCAACTGCTACAGAATGAGGGACCTCTTCTTTAAGGCCTAAGAATAATTTCTCTCTTATAATATCGGCAATACGAAACTTAATCGGAAAATCAGTTAAGGTATTAGTATCGTAATACGGGTGGGATTGGGGTAAATTATCTATTATTGAATCTTTTAACTTATCAATATCTTTGCCGGTCTTAGCAGAAAGAGGTATATAGTAAAGTATGGGGTCTTTTACTTTGCTTTCAGTTATCTCCCTTTTCCACAAATCAATATAATCATTAAAAAACTTTTTCCCCAGATCAATCTTATTTAAAACCATAATTGTCTTAATTCTTTGGTTGCTAATAATTCTCATTAATTGTTCTTCTTCTTCGCCCGGCCGGCGCGAAAGATCAACAACATAAATGATTAAATCACAACCTTCTATAGCTCTTTTAGCAACTACATTCAAATGAGAGGCTAATTTATCCTGGAAGGAATGAATGCCCGGAGTATCTACGAAAACAATCTGGGCATTTTCCAGATTCAAAATTCCTTTTATCTGATGCCGTGTTGTTTGAGGAATAGGCGAAATAATACTTACTTTATTCTCTATTAAAGCATTAAGCAGGGTGGACTTACCGACATTGGGCCGGCCCAACATAATTACAAATCCTGATCTAAACTTCTTTTCACTCATCTTCTATGATTTGTTTTAATGCCTCAAAGCAAAATCATCCCGGCTTACCTGATAGCTTTTCTTTAAGGATGAATCCAAAAACTCCCCTTTCAAAGGATTGTAGCCATAATAAGCAATCAAAAAATAGGCCGTAGAAGCAAGGGAACCGGTCCTGTTACCTTTCGGTGTCCGCCAGCCATGGCCGGTATCAACAAAAGGGCTGGAAGCATAGGGAAGGCAGGGGTCTTCCCGGCCTACATGCGAAGGCGAAACTATAAGCATTTTCTGCAATTCGTTGAAATAAAAAGACGCCTTCTTTGAATATTCTTTAAACTTATCAGGATCTTTATCTTTAAAATAATCAGCCATAATCTCAAAAGCTAAAATCATCTGGGATGTCCACTCTCCGGACACCACCCCTCCCCGGGGAGTATTCTTAAATTTAGAAAAATCAAAGCCTCTTAATTTAACCTCGCCTTTTTTACGTTTAAAACTCACCCCCACTTCACAATGTTCAACGGCAAATCCCAGAATTGCCTCGGGATTCATTTTTAAAGAAAAAAGTTCTTCAGGACCAAAAGCGGTTATTGACCAGGCATAAGTATCAGTGGCAATAGTGGCATCACCTTTACCTCTTTTTACCGGGGGACCATAGTGGGTATAGGAATAACGGGAAATCCATTCCTTTATATTCCGGGCCGCTTTTAAATATTTTTTCTTACCGCTTACCTGGTAAAACAGGTTAAAAAAAGAAAATACATCTAAGTTGTGCTCGGTAGAGTACCAAGGATCATCCGGCCCTCCTCTTACCCCGCCTTCATTATCTATCATTGCCAAAAGAAAATTGCCCACCTTTTTTGCAATCGGCAAATATTTCTTATCACCGGTCTCTTTTGTATAACAAAGAGCGGCTAAACCTATCCAGGCATTTGGCCCGCTATGCAATACGTATTCAAAAACACCTCCCTGAGAAAAGTAAGTGTTATAAGCACCTTTGGTTCTTTTTGTATTCTTAAGGTAAAAATCTAAGACCCTCCCCGCCCTCTCTTTATCGCCGGAAATAAGAAATACAATAGCTGCTAAGGCCTGGTCGTAGGTAAAGCACACGCTCTCCAAATTACTATCCCCTTCATAGCTTAACACCAATCCTCTTCGCAAGTCCTGACGGTTTTTTATCCAATTATACATTCCCTCTATTGCCTCTTGAGAAAATTTTACCTCTTCTTTTTGCAGGCTTTCAACTGCTTCCTGAATTTCTAATGTGACTGTTTTACTTTCTTTTTCTTTGATCTTTAAAAATTCATTTTCCCGCTTTAGGCCCGCTAATTCCAACTCAAGAAGAG
Source organism: Methanosarcinales archaeon (assembly GCA_048634245.1). Lineage (GTDB taxonomy): Bacteria > Omnitrophota > Gorgyraeia > Duberdicusellales > 4484-171 > Susulua. Next base: position 3,192 of record JAIWAR010000068.1, read on the forward strand.
AAAGCTTTTTTTTAAACTCTATTGCTTCTTTTGAAACAGCTGCATTATTATTCTGGCTCTTAAGCAAATTATCATACTTACTCTGCCAGGAAAAAACATCCTCATTAAGTAGAGTTATTGCCGTCTCCAAATCCAATTGTCTCTCCTTAAAAAACACGCTCTTACCTATCTCCTTTTCTAAAATCTCCTCGAGAGAAGACCTTTTATTTAAAGTATTTACGTAATCATTTACTAATTTTCTATTCTTTCTCGCTAAAGAATTCGTCCGCCAAAACAAAGAAAAAGAAAAGTAAACAAGAATAGCTACAATTCCGGCCGTAACAAAAGGTGCGGATTTTTTAATCAGAACATATTTAAATAAAAAACCTGCTTTTTTATTATCAGAACTTACAAATTTCAACCCCACTGTATATTGACTAAAATCATCCAGCTTTTGCTGCTTTATCCAGCTTACCTCCGCTTTTACGCAAAGAGCCTGAGGCCTAAAGGGAAGATTTACCTTTAAGGAAAGCTGAGCCCCTTGATTGATTAGACGATTTCCAAAGTCCCGCCAAAGATCATTAACTAAAAGGCAGATACCGCCTCTTCCTATATCATGGGTAAAGCCTTGAAGCCAGGGTGTGGTTTTATCTCCTTTAGCATCAAAAATGAAAAATTCTACCGGCAAAACAGTAGAAATTCTTATATACCTTCTTTTGTCTTCCCTTGCTTTCACACTTTCAGCTTTTTAGTTTTTTTCTAAGATGATTTCTTCCCGCAACAAATAGAGCGCCTCTTTAAAATACTCTTTGAACTCTTTATATTTTTCCTTTTCCACGAATCTTTTCTTAATTCTAAATACTTGCTTAAAGTTAATGCAATTAGAACCTTTTTCATAAGTTGTCTTTAACGCGAACCAGGGATTATCCTGTTCCTTAGACCGGGGCAAATATTTAACTTTTAAATTCCCCGGCAAACTTATCTTTACCTGGGCCCCTACATTATACATTCCTTCAAAATCAATAGGATACTTCCTCTCCTCTTTGCTGATCATCGCATGATCAAGGCTCACCTGGTTCAAAATAGGCACAATTCTTAAATTCCTTGCCGGATTAAGGAATTTTTCGGCCGCAAACTTATAACTAAGCGTAGGCGCGGCGTCAAAATCATCAACATTTTTTAACTCATAATCCAGGAGTTGGGATAAAGATGAAATTTCAGTCATCTTTTTCTGAATTCCTTCTTTTATTATAGCCGGGTGTGTATACTTTAAATACCAGCGATAAGAAGAAGCATAAAACCCGTGGGTTTCTACACTTCGAGTGATCATCGCGTTCTCCTCATCATTGATTACTATATCCATAGTATATACCAGCCCGTTTTTCTCCTCATCCTCTATCTTGGCTATGCGCCAGGAGTCATCTAAAAATACCAGTACTTGCCTATCCTGGTCAGAAAGAGGAATATTATCAAAAGCTGTAGTCTCAGCCGTAGGATCCATAAAAATTAATTCGTCACCAATTCCCAAAGCGCAAATAGCATGATTAAAGCGGCTCGAGGGAAAATTCTCATCTATTGGATAAACTGACCGGGTAGGAATAAGCACCGGGTAACCTCTTAAGCCTACGGATTTTAGCATTGCGACCAAAAGAATTGCCTGATCTTTGCAGTCACCGTATTTATTGATAAATATATCATTCGCATAGTGCGGTTCATAACCGCTATCTCCGTATTCTATGGCTACGTAACGAATATTTTTAGCCACAAACTCATATATCTTTTTAGCTTTTTCATAATCAGAAGAAGCTCCTTTAATAATATTCTTTGTGAAGCTTTTTACCTCATCATTCAATTCAATCTTATCTTTATAAAGAGATTTCCACCATTTATATATTTCATCCCAAGAAGAAAAACTGGAGATTGAAACCGCCGGATTAACATAAGAAGTATTTGGCATGCCATACTCGGGAATAATAGGCTTTATCCGGTTAAAGTTCCAGGTATATATTCTTTTATTCTCCTCTTCTGTTAAATTAGGCATAA
>JAIWAR010000069.1:0-5199 GCA_048634245.1 Methanosarcinales archaeon
CGCTTCGAAATAGTTCTCTGCCATGCCGTCGGCGTTTCTGGATGCCTTTGGAAAAGTCGTCCACGTGACCTGGCAACAGCCATGGTATTGTTCGTAAAGAAAGCGGCGCGCTTCGGCATTTGATGGATTATCTCTCACAGGAGAAAATGTTATTTTACGCAGTGTTGGTTGATGTTCTTCAATACCATCATCAACTATTCCGATCAGTTTTTTTTTATAACGTTCAAGATTAGAAACAGGCGATATTTCCTTATTGTCGTACTCAATTGTACTTTGTTGCGGACGACCAAGTTTTTTCAAGCCATCTTTGAAAGAAGGTGCTGGTTCAGGCGTAGGAGCGGCAATCATTGCGGCAGTTACCGTTCTTAATAAAAAGGAAGCCTTTCGTGACGGCGGCAGGGTAGATACTGCGTCACCACGTCACCAGGATGCCGAGTCATACTCTTATACAAACGGGCATAGGCCGGTTGAGCATAATTTTGACGGGGGGCAAGCTAAGAATAAGATATTTACGAGACTATATAACTTGGGAATTGAAAAAATATGGAGTGTATCATTAGATATTTCAAACGGTGATATTAGGATTAAAATTAATTCCGGAAGAAAAAATTTAGTGATTAGAGGAGATAGAGAAAGAACCCTTACGGTTATAAGCAGCTTACCAAATTTTGATGAAGTACTGAAGGGTATAGCTGATAATTTATTTAGTGAAGAATTATTTGATATTCTTGAAGAAGTAGATGTTCTTGTGTTAAGTGAAGATGCTGTTACTGCATATTATCCTTTTACAATAGAAGGTAGCACATTATCTTTTGATATATTCTCACTTTATAAAATGAATCTTGAAGGAATAATAAAGGAAATAAAAGCAGTTGTTAATACAAAGACTGAAGAAGACGATGCAAAGATACAATCCTCCAGATTCACCAATTTACCAGTAGGAAAATCAGAAATAGAAAAAGCTTTATCAGGAAAATCAAGAGCATATCATGAAAAAGAAACCGACGACAACACCCTAACAGAAAAAATAGGCTTCATCCGCGAAAAAGACGCAAAAGAACGCAAAAACCAAGTCAGTCTTTTAATTGAACAAATCCGTAAAGAGTTAATTACCCCCGGCACAGGTATTTTACCGGAGACAGTAATAATCTCTGACTATCATGGCGGAATAGAACGCTTTAGCGCTTTAATAGGTGATGCCTTAGGGAAATTAACCGGAACTAAAGTTAACCTTGGCCCAAACAAGCCGGTAATAGAACAGCTAAAAGCACAAGGAATATCACTTAAAGAGATAAAAGGAGCAATATACTTTACCGGCGACTTGTTAGACAGGGGCAAACACGGGCTCAAATGTTTTAATTTAGTAAAAGAATTAATTAAAGAAGCTCCGGATAGAGTGTTTTATGTCAGCGGAAATCATGATTTATGGGCATTTTTAAATTTATTAGCCCTACACCTGCCATTTTATAAAGGATTTCATTTTTATGGAGATAAAGAAGCGGAAAAATTAGTTAACGACCACCGCATATCAGAACCTGATAAAGTAAATGATAGATATTGGTGGGCAGAACGATTGGCAGAATACAACCAAGGCCAGGATAAATTCGGAACAGAGTTTTTTGGCGGTAAAGAAGAACAAAAAGCCCTGCGAAATATATTCTTAGATTACCAGAAGAAATACTCAAGTAATTGGAATGAAAAACAACAGGATTCCTGGGAGAAATTCACCGGCAACTTTGCCCGGATAGGCGTAAAGGATGCTTACGTAGGCTTAAACGGAATAGGTAAGACTTCAAGCGCTTGGTGGAAACTTTTAATCAGTGAACTTAATAAAGGGCAGAGAGCCCGGAGTGACCTAACAGGAGAAGACGACGAAGAAATAGCTGTCTGGAATGAAGCTATAACCCTTGCTGTTGAAATCTCAGCTGAAGTTGATAGTAGACTAGATAAAGCTTTAAAGAAAGACCAATGGTGGTACAGAGTATTTGAATCAATTAATACCCAGGCTTATAAATCGGTAGAGTGGTGGGCAAAAGACTGGGCAAGCCATAAAGGCTGGGGCCAGGCAGTAATTGATGAGCTTAATGAAATGATCAAAGCCGGTATTATTACCGATGAAACCAAAGAAGAATTCAATCAAGCCAACTACCTAAAGAGTAAAACCTTACAATCTTTAGGCCTCTTTTACCGTGAAAACTTTAACCTAAACTTAAGAGATCCTTATGCCAACTTTTTTACCCACGGCTGGCTCCCTGTAGATGAACAAGGCGGTATTGCTATTAGATATAAAGGTAAGAGCTATACCGATAGCGATATCTTTGATGCCTTAGAAACCATATCCAACGACGTCAAAGATACTACCTCTGAACTCGCCGAAATCTGGGAAGCCTTAAACTTGGTAAATTCCTGGTATGCGGATGAGACTACCAAAATCAAGCCTAACAATATAAAACATTATATAAAAGACATCGGAGTATCAACAATCAACTCAAGGTTGGGAATACTCTATTGGTTTACCGGACATAACCCAATCATAAAATCAAAACTCTCCTTTATGAGCAAAGACGGCAAATTTGCTCATTTTGAAATTGATAAAGGTATGGCAGAGAAGTTTGGCGGCCAGGGTGGATATGTGCTTATCAATGCCGAAGGTATTACTCTCTGGGGATATGAGACTAAAGAAAGCACAGAAATAGTTAAATCTCCGGTTACAACGATAGTTGATAAGAAGACGGATGAAGTAGAAGAAACCATTGATAATCCCGGCGTAGAAAGAGAAGAATTCTTAACCAAGGTAAAAGAACTTTTGGAAGAAGAATTAAGTAGTTATGACGGTGGTAACAGCCAGTTAAAATATGCTGAAATGGGTGAAGGGAATCAGCAAGACGGAGGCATAAAAGAAAATATAATTAAGCCACTTGTACTTATTGTCTTAGATGGATGGGGGATTAGTTCAAAAGTAGAAGGCAATGCTATCGTACAGGCAAATACACCGGTTATGGATACTTTGATTAAAAAATATCCCAATACCATTCTCGATGCTTCAGGCCCGGCAGTAGGGCTGCCTTTTAATCATAAAAAAGGAAAACCGGAAATGGGCAATTCCGAGGTGGGCCATTTAAACCTTGGTGCAGGTAGGAAAGTATGGCAGGATGTATGCGCCATTAATAAGAGCATTGAAGACAAAACTTTTTTTTTAAATCCCGTCTTATTAGAGGCGGTTAGCCATCTTAAGGCTAACCCCGGGAGTAATCTTCATCTCATAGGGTTGATTTCTGATGCTGTTGTTCATTCTAGCGCTGAACACTTATATAATTTATTACAGCTTTTTAAGCAGGAGAATATAGAGAATACCTATATCCATGCTATTACCGACGGAAGAGATTCTGATGAAACAAGTGGTATCCAATGGATAGAGAAACTTGAAGAGAAAATAGCTGATATTGGTATGGGAGTAATAGCGACGCTTGTGGGAAGAGACTTTCCGATGGATAGAGATAAAGATTGGGGCAAGGTTAAGCTAGGATATGATTTGTATGTTGAGGGAAAGGGAGACAAAAGAAAAGATGCCCGAACCGCTTTGGAGGAATACTATGACAACGGGATAACTGATGAATTTATGCCGCCTATTGTAATAACCGGTGAAGATAATGAGCCATTAACGACTATTAAAGATAACGATGTAGTCATATTTTTTAATTTCCGTGCAGATAGAACTCGTGAGTTAACCGAAGCCTTTATGAATAAGAATTTTAACGGTTTTAAACGTGAAGGGAATCCTAATGTGAAGTGGATATGTATGACTGAATATAGTGCGGATTTTTATGAATACGAAAATCTTTCAGTAGCTTTTCCTCCGGTAAAAGTTGAAAATACTTTGGCTGAAGTTTTATCTAAGGAGGTCGGCCTTAGACAGTTGCATATCGCGGAAACTCAAAAATACGCTCATGTTACTTTCTTTTTTAACGGTAGAAAAGAAAAGCCTTTTGAAGGAGAAGATAGGATTATTATACCTTCACTTAAGGGAATTACTTTTGATAAAGAACCCCAGATGTCTGCTTATAAAATTAAAGATAGGCTTATCGAAGTAATGGGAATGTATGATTTTATTGTTGTTAATTTTGCTAATCCGGATATGGTCGGCCATACCGGAAAATTAAACGCAGCCATAAAAGCGGTAGAGGTGGTGGATGAGTGTTTAGGAGAATTGCTGGAAGAAATTAAAAAACAAGGTGGTATAGCTCTTGTTGTCGCTGATCACGGCAATGCTGATGAGACAGAAAAAGATGGTAAACCTCTTACTAAACACAGCATAAATCCCGTACCTTGTATTTTGTTTGGTGCAAATGAATTATTGGGTGAGATAGATTTGGCTAAGGGCTGTGCTTTATGTGATGTTGCACCTACTATATTAGAAATTTTAGGGATAGAACAGCCAAAAGAGATGACAGGTAAGTCTCTTATCGTCAAAAATAACAGTCGAAAAATAGATAAATTAGATGGAGGGGATAAAGAAACATTTGGATTTGCAGCTAAAGAAGGTTTTACAGGGGAGGTTGTAACTTCTGAAGTAGAAACCGATGGAGGCCAAGTAAATAATAAATGGCTAAATTCAAGATCATTTGTTTTTGTTATCAGTGTAGTTGGAATTGTTTTGTATAGCATCCTATTGGAAAGAGTATCTATACCAAATGAATCAGCTTTAGAAGGAGACGATAGTAATGCTGACGGCGGCAACGATAAAAAAATATTGGAAGAGATTACAAAGCATATAATTAATAATTACGATAAGGGTTGTATTTTACCTTACACAATAGGCATTGCTGGTGGAGCAGGGGTAGGGAAAACTACATTTGCTTTAATTTTGAAAGAAGCTTTAAAGAATAAGGGATATAAAGCTTTAATAGTAGGGTTAGATGAATTCTTTAAAAGTCCGAAGGCGCGAAAGTTGCTGGGAACAGAGTGGGATGAGAATCATGTGAGATTATTGGAGCAAAGAATTTTCATGAAGGAGGTTAAAGACGGTAAGAAAATAATTTCAAGGATCAAATATGTCCGAGAACCTCGTAAAGAGTTAGTGGAAGATATTGTTAATCTTGAGGGTATTGATATCGTAATATTTGAAGGGTTGTATGCAATATGCAGCGAAGATAGATTAGGTAATCTTTTAAAATTTATAGATTTTCCAATTTATATGAA
>JAIWAR010000070.1:0-5164 GCA_048634245.1 Methanosarcinales archaeon
GATCTAAAGAGTACCTACATGGATAATGTTTTACGGGGAGGGTATCCTTATCGGGTAAATTCTTCGGGTTTATCTAAGAGAGGGGAAGACGGCAAGGATCTGTACTATATATATTCCCGTAAGCACGGGGATTTAGAGAGGGATTACAACCAATTTCAATTACTACCTTCTTATTTTTCCGAAGGCCAGGCTAACTATCGCGATATAAATCAAAACCGGCGCATGGACTTATTTTTTGAGCCGGCTTTGAGAAGTAAAAACATTACCTATTTTTTAAATTTCCTTAAAATCGACGGTTACAATCCTCTGGTAATAAAAGGAGAGAAATTATATTTTAGTAAAGCCAGGGCTTCAACTATTCTGAAAGAGTTTGGCATAAAAGATCAGAAATTACTTCATCTTATGATTAAAGGGTTTTATCTGGGAGATTTTTTTAAGCTTTTAGATGAGGAGAAGATAAAAATAGAGCAAAAGGATGAGTTGGTCTTAAAATTGTTGAGAAGGGGCGAGCGTGAGCCTCAGGCCATCCATAGCGAGGGGTACTGGATTGACCATTGGCATTACAATTTAGATTTAATTGAAAGTTTTCTTTATTTTTATCCTGATAAAATCGAAGAGTTGTTTTTAAAGGAGAAGTTTTTTTTCTGGGATGATGAACATTGCGTAAAGCCCAGGAGTTCCCGCTATGCTTTAAGGGGGGGCAGAATTTATCAGGATGAAAGTTTAGAAATAGATAGGGAAAAGAGAGCGGCTTTAAGAAAAAGAGAAATGCCGAAGAATTTTTTAAGGACAAAAAATAATAAAGTTTACGAGACTAACCTTATCTGCAAGCTTTTAACTTTGATTTTAAATAAAGCCGCGACTTTAGACCCTGAAGGTATTGGTATTGAGATGGAGGCTGATAAGCCCGGTTGGTGTGACTCTTTAAACGGCTTGCCCGCTCTTTTTGGTTCTTCGCTTTGTGAAACTTTAGAGTTAAAAAGGACAGCATCTTTTTTGCTTAAAGCCTTAAAACAGCTTCGGGGGAAGACAAGGGATATATTAGTTCCGGTTGAGGTGTTTTCGTTTTTTACGGGGCTGAATAAACTTTTAAACAATTTTCTTTCTTCTGCCCTAACGGATACAAGCAAATTTAAAAACAGCGATTATTTATGGTGGAATAAGTCTAACTTTTTAAAAGAAAGTTTTCGACAAAAGTCCCGTACCTGCCTTAAGGGCTCAGAGAAAAAGATTTCTCTGTTAAGGATAGAAAAGTTTTTAAATAATTTAACCGCTAAATTGAATATCGGGATTCGCAAGGCTAAAGATCAAAAAACAGGCTTACCGCTTACTTACTTTACTTACAGCGTTAAGAAGTATGATATCAAGAATAAACAGATTATGCCCCGTCAGTTTATAAAAAGGCCTCTCCCCTTATTTTTAGAGGGAGTTATGCATACCTTGAAAGTCAATGGGGGGAAGAGCCTTCATTCTAAGTTAAAGAAGTCTGTTTTGTTTGATAAAAAATTAAAAATGTACCGGCTCAATGCCCCGCTTAACAATGAGTCCTTAGAGATTGGTAGAAGCCGTATTTTTACTCCCGGCTGGCTTGAGAATGAATCGATATGGCTGCATATGGAATATAAGTATCTTCTGGAGCTGTTAAAAAACGGTTTCTATGAAGAGTTTTTTGCCGCATTTTATGACTGCGGGGTTTGTTTTTTCAACCCTAAAGATTACGGCAGAAGCCCTCTGGAGAATTCTTCTTTTATTGTCAGCAGTGCCTATATTGATAAGAGCCTTTGGGGTAAAGGTTTTGTTGCCCGCTTGAGCGGAGCTACCGCTGAATTGCTTAATATCTGGATTCTTCTTTGTTTAGGCAAAAAGCCTTTTTATCTTGATAAAAATAAGCGGCTTTGCCTGCGCTTTTCCCCGGCCTTAAAAAAAGAGTTTTTTACCAAGGCCCGGGTGACTATTGATTTTGAAGGTAAAAAAATTACCCTTGGCCCCAATATTTTTGCCTTTAAATTGTTTTCAAAGACTTTAATATGTTATCACAATCCTCAAAGGAAGGATATTTTACCTAAAAGCTCCCGGGTTAAGAAAATAACGGTTACTAACCGGAAAGGAAAAACCTCTTGTTTTTCAAGCACTATTAAATTTCCGTGTAGTTTAGATCTCAGGAATCAAAAACTGCAGAGGATAGATGTTTATTGGGGGTAATTTTTGAGAAAACCCTTGACAATGTAGCTATTTTTTGCTAAAAAGGTATAAGTTCTTTGTAAATATTTCAAGTAGAGGTTATGCATTCACGGATAAACTTAGACTCGGCAAAAAAGGAGGTGATGCTAAAGATTATAGCCGGAGGTTATCAAAAAAGTGAATGATGTAGCTTATAGATGTAAATAACAAGGGATGAAAACCTTGCAGTATAGATCCTTAAAAATATAAAGGAGGATGTAAATGAGTAGAAAATTAATTTTAGCTTTAGCGGTTTTGGCAATCAGCTTTGCCGGAGCTTCTTTCGCTGCTGTAGAAAACATTAAAATCAGCGGTGATATTAGTACCGAAGCTGTTACCAGAGATATTGCTTTAGGGGATGATAATTGTGATGCTGAGCGCTTTCTCTTTTCCCAGATAAGATTGAGATTTGATGCTGACTTAACCGAAGGGGTAAGTGCAGTAGTGAGCCTGTTAAATGAAAGAATCTGGGGGCTAGAAGATGCAGGCAATGCTGCTGGTAGTACTGAATTAGCGCTAGATCTTGGTTATGTAGAGTTAAGGGAGTTTATTTATGAGCCTTTAACTTTAGTTGCTGGCCGTCAAAATCTTCGTTATGGCAACGCTTTAATTATTGGTGATCCTGACACTAATCGAGTTGCTTGTAGCGAGGTTCCTACAGCTATAGCAGATTTATCTTTAAGAAAATCTTTTGACGCTGTAAGAGCAATTTTAGATTATGCTCCATGGACTATTGATTTGTTTTACGCCAAGGTTGATGAGAATACTGTCAATATCGATGACGATGAAACTATGCTTGGGGTTAACGCTACTTACGATTGGGATTCTTATAATGGCGTAACTGAAGTTTATGTTGTGAATGTAGATGGGGGTAGCGGTAGCGATAGTCAAGTTGCAGAAGATGAAGATAATGTTTTGACTGTTGGTGCTAGAGTCCAACTTGATCTCAATGACAACTTAACTTTAGGTTTAGAAGGTGCTCATCAGTCTGGAGACTATGTTTCAGGCAGTAACACTTTCCATAGAGATGCTTGGGCCGCTCAAACAATGGCTGAGTACAAGTTCTTGAATGACTATAACACTAAGGTCGGTGTTTCTTACACTTATTTAACTGGTGATGAAGATGATACTGATGATAATGAGTATCAAGCCTGGGATCCGGTATATGAGAGTCAGACCCCTGGTGAAATTATTAACATGCTATTAACTAACAGCAACGTTCAACTTATCTCTGCGTCAGCTTCCTGCATGCCTCAAGAAGATATAACTTTAGGCCTTGTTTATACTCACGCTCAATTAAATGAGCAGTTGAGTAGTATAACTGGTGCAGGTGCTGTTGCCGGCAAAACTTACACAATGAGAGATAAAAAGGATTTCGGCGATGAGGTTGATGCTTATGCTGTTTATGATTACACCGAAGATGTTCAGCTAAAACTTAACGCAGCTTTGTTTTTGCCTGGTGGCGCATTTGATAAAGTTAACGACAACACCGCTTACTCTCTAAGAGGCGGCATGGTTGTAAGCTTCTAACGCAACTTTAGATTAACAAACCAACCCCGTACCTTAATTGGTACGGGGTTTTCTTTTTCTCTCCTGATTGAAGCCAGGCTTCACTCAAGGGGAAATCAAGGTTGCCTTTGTCTCAAAACTAAGTATAATATTTATACAACTCTTGTTGAAGTTAAGCTTAAACAAAAAAAGGTGGTGATTTAAATGGGAAAAAAAGTTACACTTAAAAGTAATATTCTTGAATTTGAGCGGTTGAAAACGACCTTTAAAGAGAGTTTTATCCGTACGGATACCTGGCGTATTTTTCGGATTATGAGTGAGTTTGTAGAGGGTTTTGAGGGACTGTCTTGTATTAAGCAGGGGGTGTCTTTTTTCGGCTCAAGAGCTACTCCTAATGACCACCCTTACTATAAATTAGCTTATAAGTCAGGCTATACCTTAACCAAGAAAGGTTATACTGTGATTACCGGCGCCGGAGGAGGGGTAATGGAGGCGGCTAATAAAGGGGCAAAAAAGGCCGGAGGAGTATCTGTAGGGCTGAATATTCTTATTCCTCAGAAGCAAGTCCCTAATCCTTATATAAATTATTTAATTGAATTTAAGTATTTTTTTGTAAGAAAAGTAATGTTTACTAAACATTCCTATGCTTTTGTAGTCTTTCCTGGCGGGTATGGCACTCTTGATGAGGTATTTGAAAATCTTTCTCTGGTTCAGACCCGGCGAATTGAGCCGGTTCCGGTTATTTTAGTAAATAAAGCCTATTGGGCTGGGCTGTTAAACTGGCTTCAAACTCGATTAGTGAAAGACGGGGCGATAAGAAAAAAAGACTTAAATCTGTTTACAGTTGTTGAAACTCCCGAAGAAATACATGCGGCAATAAAGAATTTTTATTCTAGAAAAAGAGTTAAAGGAGTGAAGAGTAGAAGAGGGGAAAAGTAAAAGAGTACAAATATAGTACTCATTAACTCATCTACTCATACACTCATTAGCTTATTAATTTAATTAAATTAACAATGAAGCGTTTTATAAGGGTGTGGGAAGAGCTTGATTTAGCTGATGTAGAGAAACACCTTATTGTAGCCGGTGATTTATCAGCCGAGTGTTTTTGCTGCCATAAAGTGGGAATAGACCTAAAAGCTAGAGCCTGCCCTAATTGTTCAGCTTTTTTTAAGTATATGGGGTTTCGGAGAAAAGTCCGGCTTGCCTATCTGCATCAAATAAAGGAAGAGTTGCCCAGAATTGTTTTTATTGACTTTGAAGATTTCAAAAAATCTTTAGGCACCAGAGACGCCCGGAAACTATTAGATATATAACCCGTGTATAATTGGTTTTTTCCCCGGAGAGGTCGCATAGCCCGGTTTAGTGCGCACGCTTGGAAAGCGTGTGACCCGAAAGGGTCCGGGAGTTCGAATCTCCCCCTCTCCGTTGTTTTACC
>JAIWAR010000071.1:0-4719 GCA_048634245.1 Methanosarcinales archaeon
GTATAATACTTTACCTGTTCCGGAGACTCAGCTATCACCTTTAATTTAATAAGCATATCCTTTTCTGTTTTCGCATTGAACACATCCCAATATTTTTCGGTTAATTCTTCTGGATAAATATTGATAATTTTATTCCTGAGCTCATTTTTTATAAAAGGAGTCATATTAGATAATTTACCTAAATCTTTAAAGAAATGCGATACCGAAGAAGCTAAAAACCTTTTATTTATTGACACAAAATGTTTTCTTAAAAATAAATCGAATGTATCTTTCGGATTATCCAGATTTTCCAAGATAAGCTTATCTATTTCTTCCATTTTATTCTTATCTACGGCTAAAGCATGAGCGCCAAGGCCGCTTAAATCTTTCCTGTTCGGTGCATCTGCAAAAGCAAAAATTTCTCCAAATATTCTTAACCGCACATAAGGGTCTAACCTTTTCTTTACCTCTTCTGTAGATAAAGGTTCTTTGACTACTTCATCTAAAACCTTTATTGCAAAATATCTAAGAAGAGTATTCTGAGGGCCTAAGAAAGAGGCAGCCCGGTTCCCAGTAGGGAAATAGATTGGTAAAATACGTTCTCTGAACCCGCTGATAATTTCGTTCAGCAACAGTGCTTGTTTCTCAAATTCTTTCTTATATTCTGGCAAATCCTTTACCTCACTAAGAACTTGCAGAGGATACAACATTTTATTACTGTTTGCCTCAACGAGCATAGCTACAGTTAGCTTACCGCCGTCAATATTAAACTGTAGTATATTACTTTGAATTCTTATTGGTTTAGACATAGGAATGGAGATTTCTCCTCCATCAGCTTGTTCGGATTCATCCACCATAGCGATACTCTTATTAAGCTTTTGGCCTGTTACCTTGTATACCTCGGTATAATCCACATCTTTAAAATGAGATTCAATCTTCATTACCCTTTCTAAAACTAATCCTCTTTCTATTGCTTCAGATCTTAAGAATCCTATGCCCTCCGCAAATTTTTCAGATTTTGCGTAAGCTGTTATTATTATATACCCATTTTCTTTAATAAATTCCAGAACCGCAGGGATTAAAATCTGGTTATTGGTTTCGGAATCATCCATAACGTTAAACAACGTGATTACGTGATATTTCCCTATATATTTCCTTAAATCTTCTGCCTCTTCTAACTTGTGATCACTAACGTAAATCCTTGTTCTAAGGTTTTTGTTCAAATTATTCATGTTCATAAAAGGATCTATTCCTAATTCCTTAGTCATTTCGCCGTCACAATCTGGCTGCACGAAATGCGTATACCCCCCCCTTAAAACCCAGAGCAAACCAAACCCAGTGCAGCATCCAGGGCCAACCTCAAGGGCAAGAGGTTTTTCCTTAGAAGTAAAATCAATATCCTTTAAAAGAAAGATTAAATCAGCTATTTTTTCAAAATTTTCAACTCCACTCTTTTTAACTAGGCTAAAACCATTAAGGCCAAATCTCTCTATTGAAATAAGTGTCAGGGGCAGCCCTTGAAACTTGCCTTTCTGTCCACCGTCTGTTTTTAGCATCAATAGGGTCAAGTTTTGCATTGCAACTTTTTCTTTTCTCTCCCCGCCGTCAAGATTATTTTTGTCCAATGACAAAGCCTGATCCGGCTGTTCTCTTTCATCAACAGCAGAGTATCTCAATGACCTATGGCTTGTAGCCTGCTTATTACCGCCGTCGGTCGTCAGCACTCCGTAGTCAGCCGCCAGCTCAAAGGCAATATAATCCCAATCGATAAGCGCATCATGAAGATTGTTAGTACCCCTGTAGTGTGGATTCGATATCCATTCCCCATGCAAAGCCTGCAACCACGCTTGATCTAAAGCTCGGTAAGAATCCTGTGTCAACTCACCTAAGGTCTTCCTTGTCAGCCTCAGATATTCTAAAATAATCAACTGTTTAAATTGCTCCTCTTCAATCCTATTCCCAAGATCAGGATCCTTGAGTATTTCTTCAAAAAGCAGCGATGCTGCTTCACGTATCTGGTCGTAATCCTTCTTTATTTCGTTATCGCTCAACATCAATGCCGGAATAAAGACATCACTCCGCGTAATACGATTGATCCCCCTGAATGGCTGCCCAACCTTCCAAGTCGCATTGGCAAACCTGGCAAGAATCATCATATACCCCTCAGAAAGCGTTCCTTGCTTAACCTGTTCAAGTAAATCCATAAAATTCTTATTGGTAACCGCGGAAATCAAGCCCAATCCGCACTCCAAAGCGTAGAATCCCGCCAGGTTCATAGCAATATTTTCTTCCGCAAAAGATTTATGGATGATATTAACGCGGTCTTGTTCAGTTAAGAATTCCGGCGCAATCTGCTGAATGCCTCGGTAGTACGCGCCTTCAAGCCATACAGCCATCTGCTCTGCGAACTTAGGACTCTGTAAAAGCTGTTTGAGAATATTAAGCGCGTTATCAGGCTTACAGTTCTTAAGATCCGTAAGATTAAATTCTGATAATGCAGACTGCAGATTTAACAACTCCTTAGTGACATTCATGGCAAAAACAGCGTCACTGAACATCTTCTGATACAATAATTCGCTAGCTTCATAAATCTGAGCGTAATCCTTTTTCAACTCTTCTTTGCTCAATAATGCGACTGGCACAAAAACTTCCCGCGTAATACGATCGATCCCCCTGAATGGCTGCCCGGCCTTCCAGGTCGCATTGGCAAACCTGGCCAATATCAGCATATATTCTTCAGGTAGCTGTCTATTCCTCACTCTTTCCAAAATATTCATAAAATCCATTCCGGAGACTGTGCAAATCACGCCGATTCCTGACTCCAACGCGTAGAATCCCGCCAGGTTCATAGCAATCTTTTCATCGACATAAGGTTTTTCGATGATTCTCTCACGCTCCTCTTTAGTCATGAATACAGGCGGCTCCATATTTTGGCCACGATAATAGGCCCCATCAAGCCATGCCGCCATAAGTTCCGCGAACTTCGGATCTTGTAAGAGCTCTTTGAGTTTCTGTAATGACTGCTCTTCAACAACAGCATCAGTAGGCCATGAAGATTGTGCCTTTATCTCCCCCCATTTTTTGCGCGCATTATTTATTGCGGCGGTGCGGCGCTTTGTTGGATTGGCTGCTAAAGCGGGGTTGGTAACAAAATCAGGAAACCTAGAAATTCGGGTTTTTGCTCTGGAAAGAAAACTAGACACTCTCCTCTCCAAATAAACTACTCCGCCGTCGGTATCAGTTCGTATTGCGCCGCCGTCTTTATCTCTCGCTACTAAGTTATCAAATATACCTATATATTTTCTTCCCCCAGTTTCTTCTCGTTCCCCAAGTATTTTTTCAGCTTTATCCAATATTTCAGCCAAAGAAATACTTAAAATTATCTGGTTGCCCTCTGTTACCTCTTTAAATTCCTTAATATTTTCATCTATCCTGATTACTGCATAACGTCCTGACAAAAGGACCTCTAAAACTTCAACAATAGCATGCCATTTTAGAAGATTCTTGTTTATCTTATCTTCGCTGGAAGATTCGTAAAAGTATTCGCTATATGCTGACTCCCATAATTCGAATTGCTTAGTGGTAAATTTAGCCCATTTTATGTCTTGTTTGTCTTTTAACAATTCGTTCTTTTTATCGATAATTTTTTTAAAAGCTTCTTCTTTGTCTGATCCTCGGCTTAAAAGTATCTTTAAAGCAGCTGCTATTATCAACCCATCAGACGAATTCTTCTTAACCTCTACCATACATTCTCTGCCGCCGTCTAAGCCTAATCGCTCAGCTTCATAGCTTTCTTGAACTTCACCAATAGCTTTATTTAAACTTCCTATATGAGCCTCTTTTAATAATTCATTCTTATCAAAATTTTCTCTTAAATAATATTTAAATGAACTTTCCACAACCTCAAAAAATGTCTTATCTCTTTTTTCTTCATCTTTGTAATATGACATTACTTTCTTAATCGTATCTTTATAATATTTTATTTGTTCTTCAGATTCAGCTATTCTTATTAACTTACTTAATTTATCTTCTTTGGTACCTTTTTCATACACATTCCAATATTGCTCTAAAAGGCTGTTATCCGTCTCAATTGCCTTGGTTATTTGTTTTGCTTGTAAATTGTATGCCATATCTAATAAACGCCTTATTGATAACCACAAAGCAGATTGTTCTTTTTTAGGGTATAAATTTTTGGATAATTCTTCTATTTTTTTAAAATCTACTTTACTCATTCCCTCTTCTTCTAATTCTTTTATTTTTGCTAAACTTTTTTCTGCCTCTATTTTTATCTCCTCTATCCGCTCTTTAGTTTCCGTAATTAAAGTTATTAATTCTTGCGGCAGTTTTATCTCTTCCGGCCCTTTATCTATTATTTCCATCGCTATAGGCAATCCTTCAAATACTTTCTTTAAAGTATCTATATCTAGACCCCCGGAGTTTTTAATATTTTCATAGCTTAATCCATGTAATGAAAGAGTAGATAGCCATTTACCTGTTTCAACAAATACTCCGCTAATTAAAGCAGTTATTCTTTTATTCCTTGTACTATTTTCGCCAAAAAAGCTTCTTAATACTTCTCGATGTATATCACTCATGGACATTCCTGTTTTAAAGCCTTCTATCACACTTTTTAATATTTCTTTCTTTTTATCCAGGGCAAGATCTCCCATTAATGTCACCATATCAATGGCAAAAAAGATTTTATCCTCAGCTTGAGCTAAAGATAAAGGCTTATTATCT
>JAIWAR010000072.1:0-4363 GCA_048634245.1 Methanosarcinales archaeon
AAGGTACTATTTCATTTTCTACCTTTGGCCCCAAGACTTTTTCCCAGCTGCATAGTTGCCTGGAGGAGTTTCTCGGCAAGCCTCTTTCGATAAGCGCCAGCAATTTTTTAAACAAGGGAGAAGTAGAGAAGATATTAAAAGGTATTTTTAGCGAAGTTGAAGTAAAAGAAGAGATTTATAACGAGAGTTACAGCTCTCTATTAGATTTGTTAGAGAACTTGAGATGCACCGGAACAAGAGGCGACGGTTTAAGAGGAGAAATCTTTTGGACTTCTCGCACAATAGCCTCAATAGAGGAGATTTATAAGAAGAGGTTTAAGAGTATAATAGCTACATATCAGATGTTTTTTTGCCGGGGTAGAGTATGAGAGGGATTTTTGTTACCGGAACAGATACCGGAGTAGGTAAAACTATTGTAACTGGGTTGCTGGCTAAGTTCTTAGATGATAAGGGTTATAAAGTTATAACCCAGAAGTGGGTTGAGACCGGCTCTGTAGGGTTTTCCAAAGATGTTAGTTTTCATTTAAAGCTAATCGGTAAGAGAAAACAAGAGTTAAAAGGCCATCTTTCGGATATTTTTCCTTATACCTTTAAATTTCCGTCTTCGCCGCATCTTGCTTCTGCTCTGGAGAAGAGAAATATTAATATAAATAAGATTAAAAAAAGCTTTAAATCCCTTCAAAGAGCTTTTGACTTTGTGGTAGTTGAGGGGGTAGGCGGAATTTTAGTTCCTTTAAATAAAAAGAGATTAGTAGTGGACATAGTTAAAGAATTAAAGCTTCCTGTTGTGGTGGTGGTAGGTAATAAGCTGGGAGCAATTAACCATACCCTTTTAACTATAGAAGCTCTTAAAGCAAGAAAGATGAAAATAGCCGGTATTGTATTTAATAGCTTAAGCAATAAAGAGAATAGTATAATTCTAAAAGATAATCCTAAGATAATAGAAACAATAAGCGGTCAGAAGATTTTAGGAAGTTTACCTTACACTAAAGATGTAAACGGGTTACATAAAATTTTCCCGCCTATAGCCCGTAAAATATTAAGTAGGGTTCAAGCTTGATAAATACTTGCACCCCGGGGGTGCAAGTATTGGGTGAGGTTTGATTGTGATTAAAATGGGAGAGTAGTGATGAGCAAGTGGCTTAAGAAAGATCTAAAATACATCTGGCACCCTTACACTCAGATGAAGGATTGCCAAAGCTTTCCCCCGATTTTAATCGAGAGAGCAAAAGGGATAAAGCTCTATGACGGGAAAGGTAAGTGTTACTATGATACTATATCCAGCTGGTGGTGCAATATCCATGGGCATAACCACCCTAAGATAAAGAAGGCGATCAAAGATCAGCTAAACTCTCTTGAACATGTTTTATTCGCCGGGTTTACTCATAAACCGGCAATTAAGCTGGCAGAAAAAATTGTTGCTATTACCCCGGGTAGTTTAACTAAAGTTTTTTTCTCTGATAATGGTTCAACGGCAGTTGAGGTAGCTTTAAAGATGTCATTTCAATATTGGCAGAATATCGGGAAAAAGCGAAAAACAAAATTTATATCTTTAGACGCGGCTTTTCATGGTGATACTATTGGAGCGATGAGCGTAGGAGGAGTGGATTTATTCAATAAGGTTTTCTCACCCCTATTTTTTAAAAGCTTTAAAGCCGCCTCACCCTATTGTTATAGATGCCCGGCGGGAAGAGATAAATCTACTTGTAACATAGAATGTATAGAGTCACTAGAGTCCATCCTAAAGAAAAAAAGCGGCGAAATTGCCGCTTTGATTTTAGAACCAATGATTATGGCAGCCGGGGGTATGATTATTTACCCTGCTAAATATCTTAGAGGGGCTGCGAGATTAGCCAGAAAGTATAATGTTCATTTAATTTTAGATGAAGTTGCCAGCGGTTTCGGCCGAACCGGAAAAATGTTTGCTTGCGAACATGCCGGGGTAAACCCGGATTTTATATGTCTTTCTAAAGGAATAACTTCAGGATATCTTCCTTTAGGGCTGACTTTGACTACTGAAAAAATATATAAAGCTTTTTATGCCGATTATTGGAAGCGAAAAACTTTCTACCACGGCCACACTTACACCGCTAATCCTATTTCCTGCGCAGCGGCTGTAGCCAGTTTAAAGGTGTATGAGGAAGAAGGGACTTTAAAGAGAGTTAATCAATTGACCCCTGTATTTCATCAGGAACTTGAGGGTTTTAGGGCTCTTCCCTTAGCCGGAGATATAAGATATATAGGTATGATAGGCGCAATAGAGTTGGTAAAGAATAAAAAGACAAAAAAACCTTTTGCTCTTAAAGAGAGAATAGGGCTAAAAGTTTACCGGGAAGGATTAAAAAAAGGCCTTATTTTACGGCCTCTAGGCAATATTGTTTATTTTTATCTACCCTTATCTATAAAAGAATCTGAGTTGCGCAGCGTTTTAAGGAAAACTTTTAGCATTATAAAAAATTTTAAAATTTTCTAGGTTTTACTATTTTAAAAAAGAGGACCCATCGCATTCAGCAGTATTTAAATTACCGAATCCCTCCCGACAACTGGAAAACTTTATGCCCTCGCGAACAGCAGCTTCTCTTACTTTTGTGATCAGTTCTTTTCTTAAGTTTTCAGGTAAATAAGTATAACCGCCTTTTTTTTCTCCCTGTTTAAGGTAAAGCTTATTCCACAATTCTTTGTATTGGGGGAAAACAGCAGTCATCTTTTTAAAATTATCAGTTTTTATCTTATAAGTAGAGGTTATGATTTGTTTTGCTCCTAATGCCTTTATCTTTTTTACCAGCGTATTAGTTTCGTTCGTATTTAGGGGGTAAATCAAAGGGTCAAAGCGGACAACTACCGGCATCCATGATGAGAGTTTCCCGATTGTTTCTAACCGTTCTTCAGGAGAAGAGGCGTGAGGTTCCAGCTTTTTTATTAGCGTTTTATCCAGGGTGGTGAGGGATATATTTACTACAGCAGATTTTAAATCTTTTAATAAATCGATATCTCGCAAAATAAGAGAGGATTTAGTTACAATATTGATTTTTAACTCATAATTTGTGATTATTTTTAGAGCTTTTCGGGTTAATTTTAATTTTTTCTCTAAAGGAAGATAAGGGTCAGAGGAGTTAGCCATAGTCAAGAGTGCGCCTTTAGGAATTTTTTTGATTTCCCTATTCAGCCGTACTAAAAAGTCTTTTTTTTCTCTGGGCCGGGAGAAATCTCTGATATAGGAGGAGGCATAACAATATAAACAACCATGTCCGCAGCCGGTGTAAGCTGATAAGCTGTATTTAGCCGGACAAGTGCATAAATTGCTTTTCCAGGGGTCAAATGCGGTGATTAAGCTCATATCCTCCTATTTTAGGCAAATAAGCAGAGAAATCAATATTTTCCTAAAATATGAATTGTGTGCTATAATTAAAAAATGAAATTCAAAGGGGCAATATTTGATTTGGATGGCGTTATCGTAGATACAGTGCTTTTACATTTCCAGGCTTGGAAAAAAATGTTCTCAGAGTACGATAAAGATTTTACTTTTGAGGATTACAAGAATAAAGTAGACGGTATTCCCAGAATGAGGGGGGCAAGGGCGATACTTGAGGATTTGTCCGAAGAAGAGTTAAATAAGGCCGCCGTCAGAAAACAGGATTATTTTCTGGAATTTTTAGAAAAGAAAGGGGTAACAGTCCATCAAAGCACAGTAGATTTGGTAAAGGAGCTAAGAGCCAAAAATATCAAAGTAGCGGTAATTTCTTCCAGTAAAAACTGCCGGCACATTTTGGAGCGCGCTTCTTTAATTGATTTATTTGAGGTTATTATTACCGGCAATGATATAAAAAAAGGAAAGCCCGACCCTGATGTTTTTATTTTGGCATCTGAAAAATTAGGCTTAGCGCGCGGTGAATGCCTGGTAGTCGAAGATGCTGTTTTGGGGGTTGTGGCAGCAAACCGGGCCGGTATGAGATGTGTAGGTATAGATAGATACGATAGTCCCCAAAGGCTTTCGGAGGCCGATATAGTTGTTAAGGATTTGTCAGAAATAGATATAGAAAAAATAGAACAACTTTTTAAGGAAAAAGGATGAAGAACATTTTTTCAGCATATATTAACGATGAGCTTTGGTTGATAAAAGAGACCGAGTTTGTAAGGAAATTGCAGAACATAAGAGAGTCTCAATTTACCCTGGGTAATGGTTATATGGGAACAAGAGGTATTTATGAGGAGATACCTTACGATTCTCATCCCGGAACTTATATCAGCGGCCTCTACGATAAGATGTCGGCCCAGGTTTCAGAATTAGTTAATCTACCTAATCCGGTTAATTTTAGATTTGCCATTGGAGGAGAGAAGCTTGATGTGGTGGCTATGGATATTG
>JAIWAR010000073.1:0-4310 GCA_048634245.1 Methanosarcinales archaeon
GAAGAGATAATTGCCCGGAGACTAAAGTGAGTTCAGAGAAAAAAAAGATAATCCTAAGCGGGATCAGGCCTACCGGTAAATTACACCTGGGGCATTGGGTGGGAGCCTTATCTAATTGGATTGAGCTGCAAGAGGAGTATAAGTGTTTTTTTATGGCAGCTGATTGGCATGCTTTTATGAGCGAGTACAAGAACTCTTCAACTATAAAAAAGTCTATCCGGGACAATATCAGCGATTGGCTGGCTTACGGAGTAAATCCTGAAAAAAGCGTTGTCTTTATTCAGTCGGAAGTGACCGAACACTTAGAGCTATATATAATTCTTTCGACTTTGGTACCTCTGGGATGGCTGTATAGATGCCCGACTTTTAAGGAGCAGATTGCTCAGCTGAAGGATAAAGATATAAATACCCATGCTTTTTTAGGCTACCCTGTCTTGCAGTCCGCGGACATTCTTTTATATAAGGCTAATTTTGTTCCGGTAGGTGAAGACCAACTGCCGCATTTGGAATTATGCCGGGAAATAATCCGGCGTTTTCATTTTATTTACAAAAGAAAAGTTTTCATCGAACCCAAAGGCTTACTTACTTCGGTGCCGCGTTTCTTAGGTTTAGACGGGAGGAAGATGAGCAAGAGTTACAATAACTGTATTGAGCTTTGTGAGGAACCGGAAAGCTTAAAGCGTAAAGTTCTTTCAATGTTTACCGATCCCGCACGGAAAAAAAGGAATGATCCCGGCCATCCCGATGTTTGTAATGTCTTTGATTATTACTCTATTTTTGGATCTGTTTCCGGCAGAAGCTCTAAAAGCTTGTCTGAAGTAAAAAAAGAATGTATAGGGGCTAAAAGAGGATGCCGGGAGTGCAAGGAGGAGTTAATAAAGATTCTCGAAGCTTTTATTGCTCCGCATAGAGAGGAAAAGAAAAACATATTGAAGAAGAAGCATTATTTAAGGGATGTTTTAGATGAAGGCGCAGAATATGCCCGAAAGTGTGCCCGGCAGACACTGAGCGAGGTTAAAGAGGCGCTGAAATTGTAATTACAAATTAAGGTTTTCCACTATGAAAGTAAGATTGGATATATTTGAGGGGCCTCTGGATTTGTTGCTCTATCTTATAAAAAAGGAGCATCTTAATATTTACGATATACCTATAGCTAAGGTCATAGAACAATATCTGCAATTTCTGGAGTTAATGAAATTTCTGGATATAAATATTGCTTCCGAATATTTAGTTACCGCCGCAAATTTAATCAGCATTAAATCCAAGATGATTCTTCCTCGTGAAGCTGAGCCTCAGGAAGAAGAACTCGATCCCCGGGATGAACTGGTAAAAAGGCTTCTTGAATACGAGAAGTTTAAAGAAGCGGCAGAGTTTTTAAGAGATAAAGAAGTAGAGAGGAATAGGTATTTTAAGCGCCCCGGGCTTGAAGCTCCCATTGGCGAAGTTTATATTGAAGCTTCAATATTCGATCTTATCAGCGCTTTTAAAAATGCCCTTAAAGATATTCCCAGAGATATCTTTTTTGAAGTTGTTCAGGATGAGTTTACGGTAGAAGATAAAATCCATGATTTGCTTCATCTTCTTTTGGTGAAAGAGAAAGTTTCTCTGGAGGAGTTATTTTCTTCAGCCAAGAATAAATTAGAAATTGTAGTTACATTTTTAGCTATATTGGAGTTAATAAAATTGAGAGAGATAGCTGCTATACAAGAAGAACTTTTTGGGTCGATTTTAATTGCTCGTCGGGAGAGCGTTTTTGCCTAAAACTGAAATGAGCGAAGACAGATTTGTTGATCAGTATAAAGAAAATGAAGAAGAGCAGATTGTTAATCTTTCTCTTCGGCCAAAGGATTTAAGCGAATTTTTAGGGCAGAAGGGTATCATTTCTTCTTTGAATATTTCTTTGGAAGCTGCCAAGAAGAGATCTGAGCCTTTGGAACATATGCTTCTTGCCGGGCCTCCGGGTTTAGGCAAAACTTCTTTAGCCTTTTGTGTTGCCCATCAGATGAAAGCAAAATTTACCGCAACCAGCGGGCCGGCCATAGAAAGAGCCGGAGACCTGGTAGGGATCCTAACTAATCTTGAGGCCGGGGATATTTTATTCATTGACGAAATCCACCGTCTTTCAAAAGTTATAGAGGAATTTCTTTATCCGGCGATGGAAAATTTTCAGATAGATTTTATTATTGATAAGGGGCCTTACGCTAAGAGTGTTAAGTTTAATCTTAAGCCGTTTACTCTTATTGGCGCGACTACCCGTAAAGGTTTATTAAGCGCGCCTTTGCGGGGCCGGTTCGGGTTGTTTTTTGATTTCGATTTTTATAGGCCTCAGGAACTTTCAAGTATTGTAGAACGAAGCGCTGCGCTTCTTGATGTCCAGATTGATAAAGAGAGTTCTTTAGAGATTGCCCGGCGATCCCGGGGTTCACCCCGATTATCTAATCGGCTCCTGAGAAGAGCTCGTGATTATGCTCAAGTTATAGGCCAGGGCGTAATTGATATTAATATTACTCAGGAGTCTTTGTCAAACGTAGGTGTGGATAATCAGGGGTTGGACGATATGGATCGTAAATACCTTGCTACAATTATCAATCTGTATAAGGGAGGGCCAGCCGGGATTGAAGCTATAGCTGCAACTTTACATGAGGATAAGTTAACTTTAGAGGACGTTGTAGAGCCCTATTTACTTAAGGAGGGGTTTATTGTCCGTACCTCCAGAGGAAGAGTAGCCACAGAATCAGCCTACCAACACTTAAAACTCCCCCATAAAGATCAGGCCCGGGAAAAACTTTTTTAAATGGATTTTGTTCAGCGTCTTGCCTTTAGGTTAATCCGCAGAGTAAGATCTTAAAAGGCAGCCTTTATTATTAAGAAAAGATACTATGTTTACGGTAATTAAAAAAGATATCGAGACTAAGGCCCGGCTGGGTAATTTTAAAACTCAGGGCAATGAGTTTAACACCCCCTGCTTTTTTCCGGTAGCCACTCAAGCCGCAGTTAAGGGAATATCGCCGCGACAGCTTAAAGAAATAGGTGTTGATGGCTTGCTGGTTAACGCTTACCATTTATTCTTACGGCCGGGGGTTGAAATAATAAAAAAATGCGGAGGCTTACATTCCTTCATGGGGTTTGATAAAACAATTATTACTGATAGCGGCGGATATCAGATTTTTAGCTTAGAGAGATTACGTAAGGTCAGTGATGAAGGGGTAGAGTTTCAATCCCATATTGATGGAAAAACCTTTTTTTTAACTCCCGAGGAAGCGATTAAAATTCAGCTTGATTTAGGTTCAAATATTGTAGTTCCTCTGGATGAGTGTGTTAAATATCCTGTTTCCAAGGAGC
Source organism: Methanosarcinales archaeon (assembly GCA_048634245.1). Lineage (GTDB taxonomy): Bacteria > Omnitrophota > Gorgyraeia > Duberdicusellales > 4484-171 > Susulua. The sequence goes on from JAIWAR010000073.1 coordinate 3,343, forward strand.
ATGCTCGCTGCGCTATGAAACGCAGCCTTAGCTGGGCCAGGAGAGGCAAGGATTATTTCGACAAACACAATAAGAATAGCCGTCTTTTTTGGGGGATCATTCAAGGGTCTGTCTACCAGGATCTGCGGGAGGAGTGTTTAGAAGAGCTTTTATCTTTGGGCTTAGAGGCTTTATGTGTCGGCGGCTTAAGTGTTGGCGAACCTCTGGATCTAAGGTATAATATTCTCTCTTTTATCTATGACAAAGCGGATGAGAAGTACCTTCGTTATTTCATGGGGTATGGTAAGCCTTTAGATATCTTGGAGGCGGTTAGTTTGGGTATAGATCTTTTTGATTGTATTGTCCCTACGCGATTTGGGCGTACCGGTACAGCTTTTACCGATAATGGCGAAATTACAGTAAGAAATGCTGCTTATAGCCGGGATAAGGGCCCGATAGACAAAGGTTGTTCTTGCTATACCTGCTGTAACTTTTCCCGGGCCTATCTTCGGCATCTTGTAAATATAAAGGAGATGTTAGGAGTTGGATTGATTACCTATCACAATCTGTTTTGGTATAATAATTTTATGGCAAGGATTAGAAAGGCTATAGAAGGGAAGAAGTTTGCGGAATTTAAGAAAGAATTTTTGTCAAAATTTAAAACAATCGATCATTCGATTTAATGATTAAAAAACAATGATAATTGATGTAGTTACTATTTTTCCTGGAATGTTTTCGCAGGTTTTTGGAGAATCAATGATAAAAATAGCCCGGGGTAAAGGGTTGGTTAAGATAAATATCCATAACCTTCGTGATTTCGCGCCTAAGCCGCATAGAAAAGTAGATGCGCCTTCTTACGGGGGCGGTGGAATGGTTTTTGGGGTAGAGCCAATATTCGCGGCGGTTGAATCAATTTTAGGCTATAAAGTTTATCCTAAAAAGAAAAAAGATAAGAATAAGAAGATAATTCTTTTTACTCCTCAAGGGAA
>JAIWAR010000074.1:0-4133 GCA_048634245.1 Methanosarcinales archaeon
AACAGAAGTAAAATCTTTAACACTTACTGAACCGGGCGCCTCATCAATTAATTTTTCCTTCATTGTAAAAAATTTAGACGTGATCTTTCGGCCTTCCTGGTTAACAAGAGCGGAAGATACGTTCTGAGTTACGATATAAGGTTTCCCCAGATTAGTATTTACTTTTATTATAACTTCCTTAATTAAAGGCGGAGAGTCCGGAGTAACATTGGTAAAGCGTAATCCGCCTAAAGGAGGAGTTACTTCTAACTTAAAAACAGGAGTAACATTAATTTCTAAATCTAAAAAAGTACTTTTCTCAATGCCGAACCCTTCTGCTGTATATACCAATCTACCTCGATAGTTTCCCGCAGGTTGTGACGATATTTTAAGAGAATCTAAAGTAAAATGAACTGTAAATATATCTTTCGGTTCATTAGAAGTATATAGCAAGGTTCTTTTACGCTCTAGGATAGAAGGGCTCGTAAACTGCAATTCCCCCTTTGAACCGCCGGAAGTAAAAAGGAGGATACAATCCTGGCATATCTCATTTTTGAATTCGTTTTGAGGAAATTCAATAGTTTCCTGATAGATTTTTAAACCTCTTTGCCTGTTCCCTTGAAAAGAAATTTCAAGATAACTCTCTTTATCTTTATCACGCTCTGTGCCTAAACGAATACGATTCTTACCTAAAGAACTATTTAACTCTATTTTAAACTCACCTAAACAAGCTTCAAAATAAATATCAAAAACATAAGTCTTTTGTTCTCCTCCGGCTATAGGCCGAAGAGTATATATAATTTTTCCCAAAAAATTACCGGGAATATTCAAACGATCCGCGTTTAAGGTATAAAAAATACGAAAAGAATCGCTATCACCATTAGTGTTTGAGGTATAAAGAAGCTGGTCGGCAAAACTTAAATTTCCTGATTCTTCCTGATATAAAGCACCTGTCGCATTAGACCCTCTCATTGTAAAAGATGATAATATGCCGGTATCCAAAATTTCTCCTTTTTCATTTGTAAAAGGCGAAATAATTCTTTGAAAGATATGATACTGCGTACTCTCCGTAGAAGTTATACGAATTGTCACTTCTTTATTCACGGCAACAGGTGTATCCACCCTTCCGAAACGAAGATTGCTCCCTCCTTCACGGGGGGTCACCGAAAGGGTAAAAGCTGCCCAAGCACTGCTAAAAAGTACAAAATAAAAAAAGATTGCTAAAATATTTATTCTGATTATAATTTTCTTGCGCATATTTTTGCTCTCCTTTATATCCATTAAATAAAAAAAACCGGGTTACCTTTTACTCCGGTAACCCGGCCATCCTGTAAAAATATACCTGCCTCTTTTTACAAAGGACCCGTAGCTTTGCGCCTCCCGATTACTCGAGATTTGCCTTTATCGGATATTTATCAATAAATACAACACTTTCTAAGCCCTAAGATGCCTATAAATAGAAAAAACCTGTCTTTGTCGCCTCCCAACAACAATTACAGGTTCCGTATAAAATGTACCATATATTAGCTCCATCGTCAACAAAATATTTAATAAATATCGGCACCGTTTACAAAAGATACTTTAGGGCTATTTTACAGGCTTTAAGCATTTAAGTCAATGGGACAAAACCTTTTTCAGGGTTTGACTTTTACTGATAAATATGCTATTTAATACCTTAGGATGGAAGAAGAAATTAAAGGACTCAAAGAAGAGCTAGAAAAAGCCCGTTCTCAACTCCATATCTTTTATGAACTCACCAAGGCAATGAGAACAACTCTGCGGCTTGATGAACTAACTTATATTATTTTAACCGGCTTAACTGCTCATGAAGGCCTTGGCTTTAACCGGGCAATTATATTCTTTGTCGATGAGAAGGGCAAGAAGATAAATGGTTTTATGGGTGTTGGGCCTATAGACAGCCTGGAAGCAACACAAATATGGCACAGCATCGAAGAAGAAAAAAAGAATCTCTACGATCTCATTGATAATTATTACCTGATGAAAAAAGATAGAATAAAACCAAAATTTATGGAACTCACCCAATCCCTCTCTTTTCCGCTCAATAAAAAAGGAGGGTTAATTTTTAATATCCTCTATAAGAAAGACGCACTTTGTGTTAAGGAAGAAGAAAAGAAATTCAAGAATGACCCATTAATAAAAAGTTTAGATTTAAGGGAATTTCTTATTTTCTCACTATGGATAAAAGGTAAACCTGCCGGAGTGGTAGTGGTGGATAACTACATCACTAAAAAACCTATAAATGATGACGACATAAGAATCTTTACTATGTTTATGGAGCAGGCTCAAGGGGCAATAGAAAATTCTCAGAATTTCGAAAGCACATTAACCCGTGCTCACACCGATCTTTTAACCTCCCTTTGGAACTACGGATATTTTCAATACCAGCTCGATGAAGAAATAGCTAAAGCAAGTTCAGCCTCCCTGCCGTTGTCAGTAATGATGATTGATATTGATAATTTTAAAAAATTCAATGATACTTATGGACACATTCAAGGAGATGAAGCCTTAAGAAGAATAAGTGAGACCTTTAAGAAAAACTGCCGCGGAATCGACATCTTATGCCGTTACGGCGGAGAAGAGTTTTCTCTTATCCTGCCTGCTAGCAACAAAGAGGAAGCAGCCCTGTTGGGTGAAAGGATAAGGAAATCTATAGAGGAAAAAAAAATCTTAAGAAATAAATTTACCGTAAGTATCGGTATTGCCACCTACCCCAAAGACTCCCCCAATAAAAAAACTCTCATCAAGAAGGCTGACCAAGCGCTATATGAAGCTAAAAGAAGAGGGAAGAACCAGGTAGTTCTTGCTTAGGAAGGGACAGCTTCTTCTGAAGCAAATTTTACCGACACCAGTTTAGAAATGCCTTTCTCCTGCATAGTAACTCCATACAAAACATCGGCATTGCTCATAGTTTTTTTATTGTGAGTAATTACGATAAATTGGGAAGAAGAGGCAAACTCCTTCAAAAGATGATTAAACCTATCTACATTAGCCTCATCTAAAGGAGCATCTATCTCATCGAGAACACATAAAGGAGAAGGCCTCACGCTAAAAATAGCAAAAATTAAGGCTATAGCTGTTAAAGCTTTCTCGCCTCCGGAAAGAAGAGAAACATTTTGCAGTTTTTTCCCCGGAGGCTGAACTTCAATTTCCACACCTGACTCTAAAACATTATCTCTGTCAATAAGAATAAGATTTACTCTTCCCCCGTTGAATAAAAACTTAAAGTTCTTTTTAAACTCCTGCTCAATCTTAGTAAAAGTCTCCAGAAAGAGTTCTTTTGAGGTACGATTAATTTTTGCGATTGCTTTCCTTAAATTGTCCTTGGAGGTAACTAAATCCTGTTTTTGGCTATCCAGGAAATCTTCACGTTTTTTAAGCTCTTCGAACTCTTCAATGGCTACTAAATTTACCTCACCCAGGGATTTCTTCCGCTTTCCTAATTTATCTTTTTCAACCGACAGCATATCCATGCTTTCAGAAATAGTCGCGATAAGCACGGGGTCGAATTCAATCTCATAAACCTGGCGTAAATAGTCCTTGATCTTCTCCTTCTCATACTCTAAACTCTGAACTTCCAGCTTTTTGTTATAGGTAGAATCACGCAAAGCTTGAGCTTCCTTTTCCAGAGCCTGAACGTTTTGCTTAACTCCTTCCACATCTTTGTTTAAAGATAACCCCTCAGCTTCTAAAGCCTGCTTCCTTTCCGCGCATTCTTCAATTTTGAGCCTATCCTCTTCTATTTTTGCCCTTAAGCTCTCTATCTGGCTGTTAAAAGATACTACTCGAAGTTCACCCTCTTCTTTTTCTTTATTGATTTGGCCTAAATCCTCTTGGATATTGTTTATCTCATCCTGGAAAAAAGAAACTTTAGACTCCAAAGCCTCTCTTTCTTTATGTAAAGATTGTTCCCGGGCGAGGCCGCGGGTTATCTCCAAATCTATATTCTTTATTCTCTCTAAACCATTAGTTACAATCTCATTGGCACTAGTTAAGCTCTGATTGGCTTTATCTAAATCCTCTTGGTAAAAAAACAGTTCTTTTTCTATCTCTTTTTGTTTTCTCTGAGAATCATCTATATCTTCACTTGCAACCTTTTCTTCCTGGTTAAGAAGCTCTGCCTCTTCTTCTAAGCG
>JAIWAR010000075.1:0-4055 GCA_048634245.1 Methanosarcinales archaeon
GACGCTCTTCCGATCTCCCTGGTAACCGCGAAAAATACCATAGACCTCAGGCCGTAAGCATTAGCGCTGCGCACCGAAGCGCGAATAGCAGCATTCATTCCGGCACAATCTCTGGTTAGTAATCCTATTCTTTTCATCATTCGCTGTTAATTAATCATTAGCGGTAAATATTATCCGTTTATTGTCGACTATCGACTATTGACTATCGACTAATTACGTTCCTTCCTGCCAACTGGAAAGATACTTTTTTTGTTCGGCAGTTAATCTATCTATGCTTATGCCCATAGCATTTAATTTTAACCGGGCAATTTTAGCATCAATTCCGTCAGGTACTTTATAGACCTTTTTCTCTAACTTTTTATGATTCTTAATAATATACTCGCAGCTCAAGGCTTGATTAGCAAAACTTAAATCCATAACTTCAGCCGGATGTCCCTCAGCGCAAGCAAGATTAACCAACCTACCTTCTCCCAGCAAATAAATCCTTTTTTTATTTTTTAAGGTGTACTCTCTTACTAAAGGCTTAACTTCTCTTTTTGTTTGAGCCATTTTCTCCAAGGCTTTAACATTAATTTCGACATCAAAGTGTCCGGAATTACAGATAATCGTTTTATCCTTCATTAAAGGGAAGTGTTCTTTGGAGAGAACATTTATATCTCCGGTAAGGGTGATAAAAATATCACCGATTCCAGCTGCCTTTTTCATCGGCATTACTCTAAAACCATCCATAGTCGCTTCTAATCCTTTTAAATGGTCAACTTCGCAAACAATTACATTTGCGCCCATACCCTGAGCTTTTCGGGCTGCTCCTTTGCCGCACCATCCATAGCCGCAGATAACTATTGTTGTGCCGGCAATTAATTTATTGGTAGCCCGGATTATTCCGTCAAGGGTTGATTGGCCGGTACCGTAGCGATTATCAAAGAGGTGTTTAGTATAGGCATCGTTTACGGCAATGATTGGATAAAGAAGCCGGCCCTCTTTTTGCAGGGCTTTGAGCCGAATTACACCTGTAGTTGTTTCTTCGGTACTTGCTAAGGGTAGTTTTACGTTTTGCTTTGAGGCAGCTAGTTTATGGATTGTAGACACTAAATCTGCTCCGTCATCAAGGGTAATCCGGGGATTAGCTTTTAGCACTGAATTAATATGTTCATAGTAAGTTTTGGTGTTTTCAGCGTTAATTGCAAATACCTCGATACCATAATCAAAGGCTAATGAGGCGGCGGTATCATCCTGGGTCGATAAAGGATTAGAAGCACAGAATAAAGTGCGGGCTCCGGCGGCTTTTAAGGTTACAGCCAAAGCCGCGGTCTCGGTAGTAATATGTAAGCAAGCTCCAATAGTTATTCCTTTTAAGGGTTTTTGTTTTCGGAAGTCCTCCCGGATTTGTTCAAGAACCGGCATTCTTTGTAAAGCCCATTCAATTCTTTTTTTACCTTGTGTTTTTAAATTCTTGTCTTTTATATCACAATTCATCGCGTCTGCTCCTTAATTGTTGATAATTTTTATTTTAAAGCTTTTTTTAAATCCTCTACCTTATCGGTTTTTTCCCAGGCAAAACCTTCGTCCTCCCGGCCAAAGTGGCCGTAAGCGGCGGTTTTTGTATATATTGGCCGTAATAATTCTAGTTCATCAATGATTCCGGCCGGAGTAAGTTTAAAGATTTGACGTATAGCTTTGGAAATTTTTTCTTCTTCTACCCGGGATGTTCCAAAAGTATCTACGCTTATTGATACCGGTTCGGCTACGCCAATACAGTAAGAAAGTTGTATTTCACAAACTGAGGCAATACCGGCTTTAACAATATTTTTTGCGATATAGCGGGACATATAAGATGCTGAACGGTCTACCTTTGAAGGGTCTTTGCCGCTAAAGGCTCCTCCGCCATGACGGGCGTAACCACCATAGGTATCTACAATAATTTTCCGTCCGGTTACTCCGGTGTCAGAAACCGGCCCGCCGACTTCAAAGCGTCCGGTTCCGTTAATAAAATACTTTGTGTTGCTATCTAACATATCTTTGGGAACGACATGCTCGATTACCAGCTTTTTAATATCATCTTGTAAAACATCCATTTTGGCATTTTTACTGTGGTGAGCGCCGATAATTATTGTATCTACCCGCTTTGGCACTCCATTCTCATATTCTATAGAAACCTGGGCTTTTCCGTCCGGCCGAAGGTACTCCACGATCCCTTTCTTACGTATCTGGGCCAGGCGTTTTGCTAATTTATGGGATAACATAATCGGAAGAGGCATGAGCTCGGGGGTTTCAGAATTTGCGTAACCAAACATTAATCCCTGGTCTCCGGCACCGCCAATATCTACGCCTAAAGCAATATCCGGAGATTGTTCCTGGATGGCTGTTACTACTCCACAGCTTTCGTAGTCAAAACCTACCGCCGGGTCATCGTAGCCGATATCTTTTAATAAGCCCCGGACAATTTTTGGAACAGCTACATAACAATCAGTAGTAATTTCTCCGGCTACCATCACAAAACCCCGGGTAACCAAGGCTTCGCAAGCTACACGCCCTTTAGTATCGTTAGCCAATACCACATCTAACACGGCATCGGATATTTGGTCGCATACTTTATCGGGATGTCCCTCAGTTACTGATTCTGATGCAAAATACGTTATCATTCTTTTACCTCCTCCTCGTTGGTGGGCTGAACTTTTTCGGCTAAAGCTACAAATTCTTCTAATTTAGGTAGATCCTTTAAGGCGTTAATACCAAAATACTCTAAAAATTTTCGGGTAGTGATATAAAGGAAGGGTTTACCAATAACATCCTTTCTCCCGGCGATCTTTATTAATCCCAGCTCAAGAAGCTTTCTGGATACCCCGTCAACATTGACGCCGCGGATAGCTTCGATTTCAATTCGGGTAACCGGCTGTTTATAAGCAATTACGGCTAAAGTTTCCAGGGACGCGGTTGATAGTTTTTGCTTGGTTCTTTCCTGGTACATCTTTTTAACCCAGGTTTCATTGTCCGGCGCTGAGCACATCTGATAACCACCGGCAACTTTAACAATGCAAATTCCTGAATTACGTTTTTGATATTCAAGTGAAAGCGCATCGAGTGTCGCCTCGATTTCTTTACGGCTAGCCTCTAATACCTGGGTTAATTCGGTAGTTTCAATCGGCCGTTCATTAATAAACAATAACGCTTCAACAATCGATTTTGTTTTTTCGTTGTTCATTGGGGTTTACCCTCTCTGACGATAGATTTCATTAAGAAGCTCTTCGCTGCTGTCAACCTGGGGTTTATGCTCTAAAGCCTTCTCAATCATTTTATCAGCTTCACTGCTTTTATATTGCAGGCGCTTTAAGATTTCTTTTGTTTCGGTAACAATTTCTTTATCCCGGGGTTCACTTATGGGTTGTCCTTCCTTTATCAGGGCGAACCTGCCCACTTTTCCCTGGAGATGAGCTATAATCTGTTTTGCCCGTTGTTTTCCGATACCGGCTAAACCTTGTAGGAAATTGTTATCGCTTTCTTCAATTGCCCGGGCAATTCTGGCTACCGGTTTATCAAAGGCGCGTAAGGCTGCTTTTGGGCCTACCCCTGAGACGCTGATGAATTTTTCAAAGAAATCCCGCTCCATTTCTTCAATAAAGCCAACCATTACCGGTATGCCGCGATTCTTATCGAGATTAAAATAGTGGTAGATAATTAATTCAATTTTTTCGGCTTTAGGGTCTAGGCGTTGAGACACCGTAGAGGATACAGCTACTTCATAAAAGATGCCCGCTACATCCACTATTACGCGATTGTCTTCTTTTTTTGTTAATCTTCCTTTAATCTGATAAATCATATATTACACACCAGAGCTCTTTAAGAGCCGGGTTAACTTTTGAGCATGAGAAAAAGCAACTACTAAAGAAAAAGCATCCGCGGTATGCAGCGATTTAAATTCTCTTCCGGTTATGTTTTCAGCCATCTTTTTTACTTGCTGTGAATTAGCATTACCACGGCCTAAAAAAGACTTTCGAGCCCGGGTAGGTGAATATTCAAAGAGTGTTATTCCTTGCTGATAGGCCAAAAGAACTACA
>JAIWAR010000076.1:0-3975 GCA_048634245.1 Methanosarcinales archaeon
TAAAAAAGGAGAAATATCTATGAAGCAAGGTGGGGAAAATAATAAAGAGACAAAAACAACACCACACATAATGCCTTTAAAGCCAAAAGCATCATTTGAGAATTTTAGAAACATTGATAAAAAACTGGCAGTTACTGTGGGGAACCTCTGGGGTATGGTTTGGGGGAAGCCGGACTCGGCATTTGACCAAAAAACAAAGTTACTGTTATCTTTGGCAAACGCGGTAGGGGCTGGACGTATAAGGCAGGCTACCCGGGAATTAATCAAGGCCTATTCGCTTGGGGTTACAGTAGGGGAGTTGGATGAACTTTTTACGCTTTTTATTTGGAATCAGGGTATTGGCAATTTTGCCTCAGAAATTGGGCATTCAGCGCTTTTCAGAGCATATCAGACGATAAAGAAAGCCGACATGCAAGGAGCGTCTAGAGAACAAATTTTAAAAAAACTGACAGAAGCATTTGGTGAAGAAAATCCCGATGTTTCAACAAGGTAAAGTTGCCTCTATATGTTCCAATCAGGCATTAGGTAATGAGAATGGCAGACAAATTCCACTCCTCATTTTCCATAAAGTGGTCTCAAAAAGTTACTAAAGAGAGTAATGCGCTTGATTTGGAAGAAGGAGTGTTTACTTGGAAAAGCCCGAAAAAAATTGCCCTGTCTCTAAAGAAGTCAGCTGATTCCAGCAGGCGTCGCAAGGCTTCACCTTATCACTCTGCCATGTCAATGCTTGTATTCTATATAAATCGTGCCGGCAAGAATTTGGACAATGAGCAAGCGAGCGTCCTTGAACAAGCGAAACATGAGCTACGCAAGTTATACGGAAAAGTTTAGAGGAGTAGTACAGGGGTATTTCCAAAATACTTAAAGTAAAGAATTCAAGACTTGACCCCTTTTCCCTTAAAGGTTTAGAATGGTAAATTTGAAACGGTTGGTAACGCCAAAAAAATTAAAGGTATATTTGCTTTCAACAGGGCATTTAGTTCATGATATTTATACAAGTTTTCTGTCTCCGGTGCTTCCTTTATTGATTGAAAAATTTTCATTAACATATACGCTTGCCGCTTGCCTCAGGCTGGCGATGCGGATTCCCAGCATATTAAATCCTTTTATCGGCCATATTGCCGATGGAGTAGGATTGAAATATTTCGTAGCTTTGGCTCCGGCGATTACCGCGATCGCGATGAGTTTGATTGGTAAAGCACCCAATTATTTGAGCATCATAATACTGCTTACTGTTGCCGGATTGAGTTCTTCTTTTTTTCATGTTCCCGCGCCGGTCATACTTAAAAGAATTTCAGGCCGAAAACTGGGAATGAGTATGAGCGGTTTTCAGATCGGCGGTGAGCTTTCGAGAACAATCGGCCCGATTATTGTTGTAGGCGCGATAAGCCTCTGGGGTTTTGCGGGGATATACAGATTAATGCCTTTAGGCATAGTCACATCAATTGTTTTATTACTAAAATTAAAAGATGAAAAAATCCCCCGGCATAAATCAAAAAAATATAATTTCAAAAAATCAATCACACAAACCCTGAAACAGGGGAAAATGCTAATTTTCGCCCTTTTGGGAATTATTTTGATCAAATCATTTACCGCTTCTGTAATATCCGCTTTTTTACCTACATATTTGAGTTTTAAAGGACATAATTTGTGGGTGGCAGGAGGAGCGCTTTCTATTCTCCAGGCAGCGGCAATAATAGGGGTATTACTTACCGGCACAATATCAGACATCATCGGAAGAAAACGGTTGTTGATTATTGTTACTTTCTGCTCTCCTCTGGCAATGCTGATTTTTTTGATCGGGGTTAAACACGCTCTTGTTCCTGTAGTGATATTGCTGGGCCTGATTTCGTTTTCCAGTACCCCGGTGGTATTAGCCTTGATTCAGGAAAATAATTTTAAATATCCTTCAATTGCCAATGGAATATATATGACTATAAGTTTTCTTTTAGGTTCACTTATTGTACTGTTTTTCGGAAAGATTTCCGATATGTTCGGGATGGAAAAAGCTTTTTTTATTTCGGGAATCTGTTCTTTTCTGGGGTTGCCGCTGGTTTTTCTTATTCCCGGGGATAAAAAATGATTCTATCACGGACGAAGTATAAGGGAAGCAACAGTAGAAGCAACAGGACAGTAATTCTAATGATACAATACTTATAAAACTGGAAGTTAAAGCAGGTATTTTTAAAGAGCGGCGGGAAATGAGTTAAAGTTATGGAAAGATGAGTAATTTATTGCTATAAAGGAGGAATGTGTATGGCAAAAAAGGCGCTTCTTATACTTGCTCTGGGGTTTGAAGAAATTGAAGCAATTGCTTGCATTGATATATTGCGGCGCGCGAGCATACAAGTAACTTTGGCCGGATTAAACGGCACAAGAATAGAAAGCTCCCGTGGAGTAACTATTACTTCAGATAAAAGGCTTGATGAAATTAGCGATGATTTTGATGCTTGTATTCTTCCCGGAGGAATGCCCGGGGCAAAAAATCTTTCCGAATCTCAAAAAGTAACTTCCATATTGAGCAAAATGAATCAAGAAAAAAAACTAATCGCGGCTATTTGCGCTTCGCCGGCTATTATTTTAGCTCCTTTGGGAATTATTGACAATAAAACCGCGACCTGTTACCCGGGTATGCAAAATAACTTTAACAGCAGTACCGCTTACAAAAAAGATAAAGTAGTTATTGATGAAAATGTTATTACCAGCCGCGGCCCGGGAACAGCTCTTGATTTTGCCTTAAAAATTATAGAATACCTTGAAGGCAAAGCAATTAGTGAAGAAGTTAAAAAAGATATTATTTACGATGCATAATCAGAAAAAAAGATGTCTTGGCTATATCAAAGGAGGTAAAAAATGATGCGTTCAGGTAATCCGGCTTTACGAGCCAATACATTTACAAAGGTGAGGGCTGTCTCTTCGGCTAACGCGATGAGCATTCAAGGTACAGTTAATAAGACTTTTATCTTATTGTTTATTACCCTGTTTAGCGCTTCTTGGGTTTGGGATAAGCCTGTTTATTTTTTGCCTTATTTGTGGCCGGCTTTAATAGCCGGGATGATTGTTGCTTTTGTGACAATTTTTAAAAAAGCCTGGTCTCCGGTTACTGCCCCTATCTATGCTCTTATTGAAGGAGTGGTTCTGGGCGTACTTTCAGCGTTAATGGAGAGAAACTATCCGGGCATTGTAATACAAGCCGTAGGATTAACCTTTAGTATCTTATTTTGCCTACTTATTGCTTATAAGTCGAGAATGATTAAGGTAAGTGATAATTTTCGCTTAGGCGTAGTCGCCGCTACCGGCGGCATTGCTTTACTTTATATTGTTAGTATGGTTATGAGGGTTTTTGGAACCAGCATACCTTTTATCCATGAAAGCGGGTTAATCGGTATTGGTTTTAGCCTCTTCGTGATAGTTATAGCATCTTTAAATTTAGTCCTTGATTTTGACTTTATCGAAAAAGGTGCTGAATACGGAGCTCCTAAGTATATGGAGTGGTACGGAGCTTTTGGCCTTATAGTAACCCTTATCTGGCTTTATATGGAAATATTGCGGCTTTTGGCTAAACTACGAGGTAGAAGGTAGCACTTTCTCTGGATCAATAGCCCAGTGTTACCGAAATTACCTCAAAACAGTTTGATCTTTGCTTATTATTACTCAAAACCCGGCAAAAAGAGAAAAAAGACAGCATTGCTGTCAACTATGATTCTTTCAGCTAAAGACAAAGACAATTAAAACTTTGAGAAAAAATTAAAGCGCTATCAAAAAGTGTATAGAGAATTCAGGGAACAAGAATTAAAAGGATATGATACTTAACTATCGACAGCCTTTTAACTTATAATATTTGCCGATATGTCAGAAATAAAACACAAAGACCCATTGCATGGTGTTACCTTAAAGATGATCCTTACTGATTTAGAGGCTTGGTATGGTTGGGATGAATTGGGCGAAAATATTAATATCCGCTGTTTCACCAAT
>JAIWAR010000077.1:0-3798 GCA_048634245.1 Methanosarcinales archaeon
CTTAAGTCCTCCTCTTTTTCTCCCGGAAGCCCAAACATAAAGTATATCTTTATATATTTAGTCTTTAGGCTGCGGATAATTTGAGCGGCCTCAAATAATTTATTAACATCTATGTTTTTATTCAGCGTTTTGCGCAGGCAACTATCCGGTGTCTCGACCGCAACCGTAAGAGAAGTCTTCTTAAGCGAGTTGAGTTTTTTATGCAACGGCCCCAGAATATCGTCTATTCGCAGCGATGGAAGCGATATGCCTATCCTTCGCGCTTTACAATAATCCCAGACTTCATCGATTAGCCCTCCGATATTTGAATAATCCGACGCCGAAAGAGAAAGAAGTGAAAAATCTTCATAGCCGCTATATTTATAGATTTCTTCTATTAGCTGTTTAATCTTACCAATACTTCTTTGGCGGTAAGGCCAATATAATGCTCTGGCTTGACAGAATGTGCATTGATTTGGGCAGCCTCGTGTGATTTCGATTTGTGCTCTATCGTGGATTATCCGGCCATGCGGAGTCAGCCATCTTAACGGATAGTAGCTATCATCAAGATTTTTTACATAGACTCTTTTTATTGGAAGTTTTGCGCCGAAACATTTTTTTTTACTTTGGTAGCGATTGTTTTTAACTGCTACCGAGTAAAATTTCGGCACATAAAAGCCATCCATCCGGGCCAGGGCTTTGAGCCTATCTTCTTTATTGCCATGCTCTCTTAAAACTTCTATAAATCCTTCAGCAGCTTCTTCAAACTCGCCTAGAAAAAATAAATCTACAAACTCAGCTAAGGGTTCAGGATTAGCAATACCGCCTCCAAAAACTATGACTTCTTTTCTTTCCTCGGCTTTTAAGGGAATTCCGCCTAAGGCGAGTATATTAAGGAAGTTAGTGAAGTTTAGCTCGCAACCGAGATGAAAACCCATGATCTCAAATTGGTCTAAAGGGCTTTTGCTTTCTAAAGAAAAGAGTTTCTTTTTTTTCTCTCTTAAGAATTTATCAAGGCCATCCGCGGGCATAAATACCCGTTCGCAAACTACATCCGGGTATTCATTAAGAAGGCCGTAGATAATCTTTATTCCCAGGTTGCTCATCCCGATTTCATAAAGGTCAGGATAAGACAGGCAAATTTTTATCTTCGCGGAATGATTTTTTTTAATTACATTCCACTCGTTGCCGATATATCTTTGGGGCCGCTGGAAATTCCTGAAGTCAATCATTGACGGCAGATGTTAAAAAAGATTCCTAAGAGGATAGAGTTGATAAAGAGGTTGGTGCCGCCATAGCTAAGAAAAATCAGCGGCAGGCCCACAACCGGCAATATTCCCAAGGTCATGCCGATATTGATGAATATATGGATAAAGAAAAGCAGGCTTATCCCTAAACAGAGATAGCCGGCAAAAGGATCGCGCAGCTCTTTAGTCCGCTGTAGAATCTTTTTTAAAATTAACCAATAGATTAAAAGAAGGAATAAAGAACCTAAAAATCCCCATTCTTCGGCGATTACGGTGAATATAAAATCTGTATGCCGCTCGGGAAGAAAGTTGAATTGGTTTTGGGTGCCGGCAAGGAATCCCTGGCCGGTAAATTTTCCCGAACCAATAGCAATTTTTGATTGAATGATTGTATACCCGGAACCTAAAGGGTCAATATCAGGGTTAATAAAAACGGTTAGTCTTTGACGCTGATAGCTATGGAGGCGTCCAAGGATAAAGGGTGAAAGAATAAGGCCGATCAGAAGAAGAGAGACAAAATATTTTTTATTTACCCGGGAGAAGAACCCTAAGCCAAAGAAAAGAAAACCGATAATTAAAGCTGTGCCTAGGTCCGGCTGCTTGAAAATGGCCAGAGCATTAAGGGTGACTAAGCCTAAAGGCAGCAGAAAATCCTTTAAAAGTCCCTGTCCTCCGCTTCTTGAAAATAAGCGGGCTAATATAATAATTATAGCAAGCTTGGATATTTCCGAAGGTTGAAAGGTAATACCAAGAACTGAGATCCAGCGTTGAGCCCCCATCGCTGTCTTTCCGAAAAAATATACGGCTAAAAGCAAGAGTAGATTTATCGCGTAGAGTATGTATCCGATATCAAAATAAATTCGGTAGTTTATTGAGCTAAAGAGTATTAGCAATGCCCAGGAAGCGGCTATCCAGATAATTTGCTTATACAAAATAGAGTGTTTTATAAATTCGCCGCCTTGATGAAGGCTGCTATAAATAGAGAGCAGGCTTAGTAGGTTTAAAATAATTAGACAGACTACAATTGTCTTTAGTCCGGATAATTTGAATTTAACGGTACCTGGATTAACCATTGTTTTCATAAAAGGTTTTGCTCTTTTACTCTTTTAAGAAATTTATATACAACTCTTAAAGCTGCATAGCTTGAGCCGACATTTTCTAAAAGTACACAAATAGTATATTTTGATTTTTTGTAAGGGAAATAACCTATAAACCAGCCATGGGATGGGCCTTTGGTTTGGGCTGTACCGGTCTTACCGGACAACTCTAGTTTTAAGCCATTTAAAACGGCCGCAGTGCCGGTATCGCTGCTAACAACGTTTCTTAAGCTTTTTTTGACTTCCTGGAGATTTTCCTTTTTGCTTCTCAGATATGTTTTAGAAGGTAATTCCGAGGGAGTATGATTCACTTTTTTAAGGATGTGTGGTTTTACCAGATATCCGTCGCTGGCAAAGACATTAATCGCAATCATGGCTTCTAAAGGGGTTGCTTCGATGAAACCCTGGCCGATGGAAAAATTAAGGGTATCACCGGCAAACCAATTTTGCTTTCGTTTTTTCTTTTTCCAGCGGACAGTAGGAACAAAACCTTTCTTTTCATAGGGTAAATCAATACCGGTAAGTGAGTCTAAACCGAATTTTTTCGCCCAATGGGATAGAATATTTGGCCCTGCAGCCAGGCCCAGATTGTAAAAATAGGAGTTACAGGAGTGCGTCAGGGCCGCGTCAAGATTTTGGATACCATGGGTATCCCAGCAACGGAATTTAGCCAAGCCTATCTTTACTTTCCCTTCGCAGAGAAAGGTTTTATCTGCTGTTATCGTTTCTTCATCCAGGGCAGCTAAAGCCAGGAGAGGTTTAAAAATAGAACCTAAAGGGTAATTTGCCTGTATGGCTCGATTGAGTAAAGGGCTGGATTTATCATTAAAAAGCTCATTTACGTTTTTGCCGGTAATAAAGTTATTAGAATTAAAAGAAGGCGAAGAGCAAAGAACCATGATTTCGCCGGTTAAGGAGTCCATAAGAATAATTGTTCCTCTTTTCTTTTCTAAGGTTTCATTAGCAATGTTTTGGGCCTGGCTGTCAATAGTAAGATAGATATCAGCGCCTTTTCGGGAGTGTTTTTCTCCTAAGAAACCGACTGTTTGTCCGAAAGCATCCACTTCAATCAGGTCACCTCCGTCTTCTCCCCTAAGGTAGGTATCGTAATATTGTTCAACGCCTAAGAAACCTACGCGTTCCAAGGGTTTGTAGCCATACTTTTTTAATTCTTTATAGTGAGCGGCCACCTTTTTCACATAACCGATGAGATGGGCAAAATTCCGGGGGTATGGGTAGTATCTTTGGGGCTGAGAGCTTATTAGAATCGAATCCTTAAAGGTTTCTTTTAACCTCAGGGCTGTGTTTTTATTGATATTAAGGATTATATTTACCGGGCTAAAGGGGTTCCTAAGGTAGGTATCGTAATATTGTTCAACGCCTAAGAAACCTACGCGTTCCAAGGGTTTGTAGCCATACTTTTTTAATTCTTTATAGTGAGCGGCCGCCTTTTTCACATAACCGATGAGGTGGGC
>JAIWAR010000078.1:0-3619 GCA_048634245.1 Methanosarcinales archaeon
ACGCCCCTATAAAACTGTCAGTGATTTAATTAAAGTAAGAGGGATTGGCCCTAAAACGCTTGAAAAAATACGTCCCTATTTAACGGTAGGTAAAGACTAAAGGAAGACTTTGGTCATTTTCCGATAATCATTTTTAATGATATGCAGAATAAAAATATTCCGAAAACCCTCTTTAATATTATGGGTGATACTTTATGAACACAAATTGCTCCAATTAACCCCCCGGCCAAAAACCCTAAACAGATAAACCCGGCCATATCCAGTTTCACATTCCCTTCACTGTAATACTTCCAGGCGGCCAAAAGGCCAATGGGAGGAAGCATTACAACCAAAGCCGTACCCTGAGCCTGGTGCTGCGAGAGGCCAAGGATATAGACCATTACCGGGACCAATACCGCCCCACCGCCAATACCTAAAAACCCGCCGGAAATTCCGGCTATAAGACCTAAACCTAAATATTGCCACATTTTACCCCCCTCAAACAAGACTTACTTCTCAGGCATGATCAAAGCCAGGCTTTGATCACACTAAAGAACGTCGTTTATATTAAATACCGGGCCATCCTTACAAACTTTTTTATAACCTTTTTTAGTTTCGATAGTGCAGCCGCAGCAAACTCCCAAACCACACCCCATGAATTGCTCAAAAGAAACCTGGCAGTTTATGCGGCAGGCGGCCTTATTGATAAGTTTTTTTATTTCTTTAAACATGGCTTCCGGGCCGCAGGCATAAATATTAATCGTGCCCCCGGAACCATAAGCAGTAAGTATTTTTTTTAATAAATCGGTAACCAGCCCTTTATGCCCTTTTGAGCCGTCTTCGCTAGCCACCATCACTTTACAACCCTTTTTCTTAAACTCATCTACACACAAAAGATCATTTTTATCTTTAGCTCCTAAGATAACTGTGGGGTTAGTTTTCTTTAGTTTGTCGGCAAGGAAGACCAAAGGAGCCACGCCCAAACCGCCGGCAAGAAGAATGTTTTTATCTTCTCTCCCGCATAAACAAAACCCCTGGCCCAGAGGGCCAATGACACTTAGCTTAGCTCCGGGTTTATAGTCGGATAATATTTTAGTCCCTCTTCCTCTGATTCTAAACAAAACATAGACAGAGCTCCCCTGAACATAGTGGATACTAAATGGCCTTCTTAAAATAGTCTTGATTATTTTAATATGAAGAAATTGACCGGGATAAGAATTCTTGGCTAAAAAAGCCGAATCAAAGCTCAGAAGAAAAACATCAGGTTTGATTTTATTGATTCTTTTGACCCTTACGGTAAGTTCTTTAGGAGCAACTATCTTCCTCATTTTCGTATATTATAGCAGGTTCTTTGACTTTCTCAATCACCTCTTGAAATTAGGTAACTGTCTTGCCGGTCGAAATGATTAAAGCCTGGCTTTGATCAAGCCTCTTAGGGAATTGCCTATATACACCTTGTCCGCTTCTTTAATATCTTTCAAATAAAGAATTTTTTCTTTTACTTTGCCTTGTTTTAAGAGATGCTCTCTTAAGGTACCCGGTAAGAGGCCGCTTTTAAGACAAGGGGTGTAGAGTTTTTTATTTTTAAGAATAAAGAGGTTGGTTATGGCCCCCTGGGTAAGCTCATCGCGTTGGTTTAGAAAAATGGTTTCAAAATATCCTTTTTTTAACCCCCCTTTTCTCTCCCGGTCATAGAAAGCTCTTTTGGTAGTCTTATGATAAAGAAAAACATCTTTGGAGCTTATCTTCTTTGGACTTATTCTTATCTTAACCGGGGTTTTAATCTTTTTTATTGGTTCTTTTTTTATGGTAATCTTACCCTCCGGGGCTAGAACCAACCTTATCTTCAAACTTTTATTCTCATTAAAAACTATTTTTTCTAATCTTTGCTTAATCCTTTTTTCCTTATAAGGAATAGAAAAATACTTGGCTGATTTTTTTAGCCTTCTTAGGTGTAAGTCTAAAAGAAAATATCCTTTTTTCTTATCCCAAAAAATGCTCTCGATAAGGCCTGCTTTAGCCAGGCTGTCTCTAAAAAACCTTGCTTTTAATAAAGCTTCTTCATATTCGGCTTTTGCTCTTGAATCATAAACTATTCCTCCGCCAATGCCTAATTCTCCTTTATTGTTTTTAAGGCGGATTGTTCTTATCGCGACATTAAAGCAACTCCTGCCTTTAGGCGAAATATAGCCTATTGCTCCGGTGTATATTCCCCGGGGTTCTTTCTCTAATTTACTTATTAGTTCCATGGTCTTTATTTTAGGGGCCCCTGTTACCGAACCGCAGGGAAAGAGTGAGAGAAATATCTCTTTTAATTTTAAATTCTCTTTTAGCTCACCTTCGACAGTTGAAGTCATTTGGTACAGAGTCCGGTGTTTTTCAACACTAAAAAGTTTGGGGGCCCGCACCAGCTTAGAAATCCTCCCTAAATCGTTTCTCAATAAATCCACGATCATTAAATTCTCCGCTCTTATTTTTTTACTCTTTCTTAAATCCGCTCTTAGCTGAAAGTCCTCCTCCCCGGTTACCCCCCTTTTAGCAGTCCCCTTCATCGGCCGGGCGATAATTTTACCTCTATCTATTCTAAAAAATAACTCCGGCGACAGAGAGAGTATCTGCTCTTCTACGGTATCAATCAAAGCCAGATAAGCAGTCGGCTGAATACGCCTCAGGCTCAAATACAAATCAAGAATATCGCCGGTGAAATCAAACTTCTCTTTAAAGGTAAAATTAACCTGGTAGGTTAAACCTTGTTCAAGGTAATATTTTATCTTCTTTATCTTCCCGGCATATTCTTTTTGGCTAATATTCGCTCTTAGGTTTTTTATTTTATACGCGGTTGGGGACGAGGAAAGAATATCTTTTTTATAAAAAGCCTTACCTTTACCTCTTATCTCTATAGGCTCCTTACACACCCCCACCCAGGCTAAAGGGGCTTTATTTTTACCCCTTAAAGAGTAATGGGCTTGTTCTAAGAAATAACCAAATTCATAAGAAAAGTACCCGGCCAGCCAATAACCTCTTTTAGTGTAGCTTTCTAACTTCTTAAAGAATGCGTCAAGATCATCGCCGGCTTTAAAGACAAGGATATCTTTAAACTCGGTGAACAAAAAAGAACTATTATTTTCGGAATCTGAGTTTGCGGTCTCAAGGAAAACATAGGGCGCTTTTAGGCTACGGAGGTAATTAGCCGGATAACTCATTGCTGGCAATGGGGGCAAAAACAAGTTCCTCTTCCCGCTAAAGATATTTTTTCTAAAGGCTTTTTACAAACACAGCAAGGCTCATTTTCCCGGGCATAAACTTTTAGCCTCTTCTCCATTCCGCCCTTACCCCC
Organism: Methanosarcinales archaeon; assembly: GCA_048634245.1. Lineage (GTDB taxonomy): Bacteria > Omnitrophota > Gorgyraeia > Duberdicusellales > 4484-171 > Susulua. The sequence continues at coordinate 3,317 of JAIWAR010000078.1, forward strand.
CTCTAAATCCCGGTAAGAATCAACTGATGAGCCCTTATATTTTATAGCTTCTTTTAATACTGAGGCCAGTTTCTGATGAAGAAGCTTTACCTCCTCCTTGCTTAAACTGTTAGCTGCTCTTCTGGGGTCTATCCTGGCTGAGAATAAGACTTCCTGGGCATAGATATTGCCTAATCCGGAGATCAAGCTTTGATCGAGAAGAAGCGCTTTTATTTTGGTCTTTCGGGATTTTAGAATCTCTTTAAATTCAGCCAGGCTTATCTCCAAGGCTTCCGGGCCTAATCCTTTTATGAATTTTAAATC
>JAIWAR010000079.1:0-3578 GCA_048634245.1 Methanosarcinales archaeon
GAGCAAATAAAACTGTATCCGCTATTGCCGCAGGCTCCATTAACCTTTTACCTTCCTCAGATATATCTTTTAGTTTATTGGTTAAAGGAGTCTTGGTTACTCCGGGAAAAATTGAGGTCACTTTGATTCCAAAATCCCGCATCTCCCAAAACAGCCCTTTAGCAAACGCCCTAAGCGCTACCTTTAATGAGGTATAAACTATGAAATTGCGCGGTGGAGGCTCAACCATAACCGAACCGCTGGTAATATTTACAATGTGCCCTCCGCCGGCTTCTTTCATCTGATTCACAACCAACCGCGAGAGCATAACATAGCTGTAGTAATTTGTATACATAATCTTCTCAATATCCTCTATTGGTTGCTGCCAAAAAGGATACTGACTTGAAACACCGGCCCCGTTAACCACAATATCTATTTTTTTAAACCTCTCTAAAGTTTTATTGACTAAATTTTCTAAATCCCCTTGTTTAGTAACATCACACTTTATACATAATACTTTATCCTTATCAGAAAGCGTTTTTTTTATTTCTTCCAACACCTCTTCTCTCCTGGCGGCGAGAACAAGTGTAGCGCTTTCTTGGGCTAACTTTTCAACCACAGCCTTTCCAATCCCACCGCTTGCTCCGGTTACAATACAAACTTTATTTTTTAACTTATCCATATCACTCCTTTTTCCTGATAATCATACCTTTGCAAGACATACAGAAATTATTAATTCATTGTTAAAAAAAATAATTCTTTATCCTGTTAAAAAACAAGATTCTCTGCCAAAATTTACATTTCAGTGGTCTGAGCTCTGGTTATGCTCTTGATCTTGTCACGAGATAAAGTAGTCGTTCCCCGGGATTTTCCTAAGTATACTTCCAAAACTATTTTTTCATTTGTTTCTTTTACTATAGTTCCTTCCATCATCCGTCCGTTTTTCAAGTAAATTTTATCAAGAAGGACGATTTTTTTAACGAGTAAGATTTTTTTTAAACGGCTAATATCTTTGTCAATAAAACCCGAGTAAGCGGACAATGATTTTGCTTTGTTTAAAACTACTAAAGCCCTGCTGTTATTTCCCATGTTTTCTTCAATTTTAGCAAGAGTTAAATAAGCCTGACGCCAGTAGGGATACTGTTTTGTAATTCCTTTTATAATCTCTTTTGCTTTCTTAGGCTTATCGGCCTTATTATAAGCATAAGCTATACTATTAAGAGTATTGACGCTATTAGGACTAGTCTTAAGCTTTTTGCGGCAATTTTCTATTTCTATATGATATTCTTTAACCGCATCTTCTTTTTTACCTTGTTGAGCATAAATATCTCCCAAATCATTATGAATATGCGGATATTCGGGCAGATTTTTGAGCACTTTTTTATATTCTAATACAGCCTTATCAAGCAGCCCCTTGTCACGATAAAAGCTTGCCAAGTTGTAATGAAAAATAAGATTATTCGGAGAAATTTCCAATGCTTTTTCTAAATGGACGATTGCTTTGCTGTAACATTCCATATTCATAAAAGTAAGGCCTAAGTTATTATGAAGATAGCCATTGTCAAAGTCTATACGCAGGCAGGGCTTATACTTAGAAATAGCTTTTTCGTAATCGCCTTTTTTATAATAAAGGTCACCAAAAAGCATATAAGCCGAAAAAAAGTCCGGCTTTATCCGCAAGACTTTTTCTAACAAGGCTTCCGCCTGGGAGTATTTATTGTCAGCCACATAAAAATAGCTTAAAAAGTAGTAAGGCTGGGTATAGCTTGAACCGATCTCCAATGCTTTACCTAACAAGGCATAAGCTTTTATTTTGTCACCGGCCGAATAAGCTTTAATTCCTTTATTTATATAATTAAGCATATATTCAAAAGTGATTTCTTCATATGCCTTTCTTATTGCTATTTCCGCCGGAAATTCAGCTTTCGCTCTTTTAAGAAAGCCAAACGCTTCCTCATACATTTGCCTATTCGAATATATTCGGCTAAGGGCAAGATGGGCATTAGCATTCTCGGGTTTACCCTGGATTGATTTTTTATACTCTTTGATCGCCGCGTCTTCCTGTTCTAATTCCATATAAGTATGAGCTAAATTGCAATGAGCAACGGAAGAAAGTTTAACTTTCAGAGATTTCTCAAAATATGATATTGCCTCTTCGTATAGATTGAGATTGTAGCAGATAGCACCTTTATTGTTGAAGAAAGCGGAGAGTTTCGGCCGGGTAGCCTGCGTAAAAACTACCAACAGGACAAAAAGAATTAATAACTCAACTATTTTCTTCATAATAAATTGATTATACCAGCACTGAGCTTCACTTAACCACCCTCTTTAGATTAAACCCTAAAAAGAATATGCTTAAACCTACTATAATAAATAGGACTTTAAAGCCTGCTAATGATACCAATACCCCGCCTAAAAAAGCACCCAGGCCGCCAAAGCTAAAACGCAGAGCACTATTAAGACTGGAGGCATCCCGCAAAATCCTATCGGGAAACTGGGTAAGATGGGATGATAAGCCAACGTGAGTTAAAGCCCAGCCACAGCCCCATAAAGTTATCAGAAAAAATATTAATTGATGCTTCTGTATAAAAATAAGAAAGAAAACAAATATACTCATCAGAATAAACCCAAAACTGCTTATTTTAACATTACCGAAACGGGAGCTTAAAAATCCTCCGGAAAACTCAAATATTATAGCGCTTAAAGTAGCTACAGCAAAAATTGAGCTTATGGCTATCTGGCCCAGAGAAAAACTCTCGCTTAAATATATACCCAGGCGCTGCTGCAAACTATGGTATAAGAAACTGCTCAGCATAATCACAATAAAAAAATTAACCGCTTGCTTATCTTTTAAGGTATCAAGATAACTTATTTTGAATTTCTCAACTCTAAAGTCAAAATCATGCAGGTGTGTTGCGGCCAGAATAAATACCGTCAGGCTTAAGAAAGCCGGTATTAAGTAAAGCAGTAAGGGTGCGGCCGCGAAAAATCCGCTTAAGGAAACACTGATAAAAGTCGAAATATAAGAAAGAGTAAAAAATATCCCGATATATTTTGCTTTGTCTTTGCGCGAAACAACCTTACCTATAGTAATAAGAACCAGGGGTACAAAACTACAGCCAAAGCAGCCCATAAGAAATCTAAATACAAAAGCCTGCTCTATGCTCTTTGATAAGCTAAAAAACAAAGAGGCCAGGAAAAATCCCAGAGTTGTAAAAAGAAGAATCTTTCTTACCTTAACCACCCTGGTAAAAGGAGCCCAGACAAGGGCAAATACCCCGTAAGGAAGCATGTAAAGCCAGGTAAGAGGCAGGGCGTACTCTTTAGTTACCCCAAAATAAAGGGCTATTGAGGGTATTAAGGCTGCTGTAGCGGCAACGCCAAAAGATACCGCAAAAAACATCAAACAAAAGATGTAAAAACTTAATTTAGGCATTAATTTCTTTTTCGATTATCTCCTTAAACAGTTTTAAGTTATCCTGGGAATGCTTATTTATTAACTCCTCAACTTGAGAATCGGTATATTTAGCTTTACTATCCATCTTAAAATCCTGTATCCAGGTCATTTGGACTCCGCCTTCAACTTCTCTATAAAGCCA
>JAIWAR010000080.1:0-3488 GCA_048634245.1 Methanosarcinales archaeon
CTGTCATAAAGTGGGAATAGATCTAAAGGCTAGAGCCTGCCCTAATTGTTCAGCTTTTTTTAAGTATATGGGGTTTCGGAGAAAAGTCCGGCTTGCCTATTTGCATCAAATAAAGGAAGAGTTGCCTAGAATTGTTTTTATTGACTTTGAAGATTTCAAAAAATCTTTAGGCACCAGAGATGCCCGGAAGCTATTAGATATATAACCCTGCAGAAGCATTTTTTTACCGGAGAGGTCGCATAGCCCGGTTTAGTGCGCACGCTTGGAAAGCGTGTGACCCGAAAGGGTCCGGGAGTTCGAATCTCCCCCTCTCCGTTGTTTTACCGAGGACTTGGCGAGATTCCGTCCGAGGCAGAGTCTAATTCAATTTTCATTTGTTTTACTTATAGATAGGCCCCAATTTACTTGTAAAGGAGCCCAAAATATGTTACAATTATGGCCTTATGAAGCAAATTCTTTATTGCTTAGATAGATCTTCAAAGAGGAAAATATCCCTGCCTTTTGCCTTCGAAAAAGTATCAAAAGTAAAAGATATTCTTCGGGAAGAACAACTTCTGATTGTTTTAGAGGAGACGTTTTTAAAAAAAAGAAGGAAGTTGAACTCTGCTTATTTTAGAAATAAACTTTGTTTTATTCACTTTGCCAGGGAAGACGAGAATAACCTAAAAATAGTAAAAGGTTTTGGTTTTTTTGATTATTTTACCGATGAGGACAGCAGGGCTGATATTGTTTTTAAACTGGACAGGGCAAGTCAGTTCCTTGCGCTTAAAAACCAAATTACCAGTCTGGAAAATCATCTGTTAAGCAAAAATAAAAGGATTGAGAAGATAACCTTGGTTGACCCTTTAACCGGTTGTTATAATTGGCGTTATCTTTTGCATCGCATTCGTCAGGAATTGAACCATTCTCAGCGTAACGCGCATAATGTTTCTTTTATTGGCTGTGACATCGATCATTTTCGACAGGTAAACGAGATTTATGGGATTAAAGTAGCTGATAAAGTAATCAAAGAATTTGCAAATATTTTGAAACAAAATCTAGGAAAAGAAGATATACTTTCCCGTTGGCGGGAAGATGAATTCTTTATTATTGCCCCTTATTCCGATAGTACCAGTGCCCATGAGGTAGCGAATAGGATTAAGGAACAGATAAGCGCGCATAAATTTCAATATAGAGACTTAAGTCTACAGGTAAAGATTAGCATAGCTGTTGTATCCTCTCCGGAAAATAATGTTTTTAATACCCGCGATGTTGTCGGTGCCCTGGATGTATGTCTTACCCGGGCGAAAAGAAATGGGGGCAATATGATTATATCATGTCCCTCGACAAAATTTAAGAGCCCGCCTAAACCTAAAAAGAAAGCAAATATTAAAGAGTTGCGCCGAAAAATAGAGAAGATGAATGTTTTATTAACCCGGGATCTTTTAGAGATGATTTATGGCTTTGCCCGGGCTATAGAAGCCAAAGATTCTTACACCGGAAAACATGTTGAGCATACTGCTGATATTGCCGAGCAAGTAGCTAAAAAATTGAAGTTGCCAAAAAGCGAAGTCAAAAACATCAAAAATGCTGCTATTTTACATGATCTGGGTAAGGTAGGTGTGGAGGAGAAAATTCTTTCTAAAAAAGGGGCTTTGAACGCCCGGGAAAGGGGAGCGATTAATCTTCACCCGTCTATTGCCGCTGAAATCTTAAAAGAAATTCATGCTTTGAGAGGAGCTATCCCGGCTATTCTTTACCACCATGAGCGCTATGACGGTAAGGGGTACCCTCTAGGCTTAAAAGCCGAGGAAATACCTTTAAGCGCAAGGATAGTGGCGATTGCCGATGTTTACCAGGCTCTTATTTCCGACCGGCCTTACCGTAAGGCTTATCCGCGCAGCAGGGCTTTAGGTATTATAGAACGGGAAGCCGGTAACCAATTTGATCCTCAAATAGTAAGCGCCTTTTTAAAGATCATTGATAAAACAAATGGGAAGAGATGAACTTTTTATGCTGAGGGCTCTGAGCCAGGCAGAACGTGCCCTGGGTGAGGCTGAGGTTCCGGTGGGTGCGGTTATTACTTATAAGAAAAAGATCATCGCTCAAGCTCATAATCAGATTGAGTGCTTAAATGATCCCACGGCTCATGCTGAAATGATAGCTATTACTCAAGCAGCTAGTTTTTTAAAGTCAAAATGGCTTAAAGGCTGCTCGCTTTATGTGACCATAGAACCTTGCCTGATGTGTGCCGGAGCTTTAGTTCTTAGCCGCATTGATAAGATTATTTTTGGCGCCGAAGACCCTAAAACCGGAGCTTTTGGCTCAAAAATAGATATTAATACTTTAAAATTGAATCATAAGATAAAGATCGAACGGGGTGTGTTATCCAAAGAGTGTGCTAAAATTTTACAAGAGTTTTTTAAAGAAAAAAGGACAAAGACTTCTCATCCCGCAATGCGGGATTCGAAGTCCGATAATTTTATTTCATAAAATTCTCGGAGAGGGCGCATAGTTCAATGAAACTTTCCCGCCTATGGCGGGATTAGTTGAATTAGTCCTGCGGCATGGAATGCCGCAGGGCCTTTGTTAAGACACTTCGCTTATGTAAGCTCAGTGCCGAGAAAAAATAAGGAATAACCCGTGTATAATTGCTTTTTTCTCGGAGAGGTCGCATAGCCCGGTTTAGTGCGGCGGTTTGCTAAATCGCTGTACGGGGAAACCCGTACCCAGGGTTCAAATCCCTGCCTCTCCGCCAGATTCATTTACGACATCAATCGTCGGATATTAATAACCCCGCCTTTAATAGCGTACTCTACTATTAAAGCGAATTTGACATATCTTTAATAATTAAAATGGAAATCGCATCTAACATATTATTATTTACTATAGGCCTTATACTTTTAGTTATAAGTTCAAATTGGTTAATTCAGAGTTCGGTAAAATTATCCTTTTTGCTTAAGCTGACGCCTTTATTCATCGGTGCGGTTTTAATCGCTTTCGGGACTAGTACTCCGGAAGCCGGAGTGGGGATAATGGCTGCTTTGCGGAATCAAAAAGGCATAGCTTTAGGTAACATTCTTGGCAGCAATATTGCTAATATCGGCCTGATCTTAGGGTTATGCGCATTTCTTAAGCCTCTTAAGGTAGATAAAGGCATTTTCAAGAGAGAAATGCCTTTTTTATTTTTATCAGTAATCTTATTTTGTTTTTTGAGCCGGGATTTGGTTCTCAGCCGTCTTGACGGCATAATTTTTATTGGTACTTTTATAATTTTCTGCTGTACCTCTTTTTACGGGGCTAAGAGGCCGGGTGATACTGATGAGGCCAAGCATTTTAAATTAAATAAATTTTTCGATAAAATAACTGCTTATCCCGGGGTTCTTTTAATAGTTTTGCTCTCTTTGTCCGGTATTGTTTTTGGAGCGGATCTTATGGTTAGGGGTGGGGTGGTTTTAGCCAGAGCGTTTGGGTTGACTCCCTGGTTCATTGGGATTACTGTATTTGCC
>JAIWAR010000081.1:0-3424 GCA_048634245.1 Methanosarcinales archaeon
CAATGTTCTACCTGGAATAGAGGCAGCATTTGTAGATATTGGAATTGAGAAAAACGCTTTTTTACATATTGATAAAGCTGCAGATAGTCAGGATAAAGATAAAGAGGCGGTTACAGAAGCGGATTCTGATTCCGCTTCCAAAACTATTTTGGATGAAATTAAAGTTGGCCGGGAGATAATGGTACAAGTAATAAAAGAGGCTATAACCCCTAAAGGAGCACGAGTAACCACTAATATTAGCCTCCCGGGCAGGTATTTAGTTTTGATGCCCAATAGCACAAATCTTGGCATTTCTCATCGGATCGAAGAAGAGAAAGAGAGAGAAAGGTTGAAAAAAATCGTTCAACAGATAAAACCCAAGAATACAGGATTGATTATTCGAACTGCTGGCTGGGGTAAAGAGTTGGAGGATTTTTTACCCGATCTGGATTTTTTGACCAGATTATGGAATAAGATTAAAAACAGAGGAAGAAAAGCTAAGGCTCCCACGTTATTACATGAAGACCTGTCTCTGACTTATCGGATTATTCGAGATATACTTACCGAGGAAGTAAAAGAAATTTTAATAAATTCTAAAGATGAACATAAAAATATGCTGAAATTTTTAAAGACTTTATCTTTATCAGAATTAGAGCCCAGGGTATCTCTTTATAAGGGAGAGAAGCCCATATTTGAGGAATATAATATTGAAAAAGAAATCAACAAAGGCCTGCAAAAAAAGATATGGCTTAGGTGCGGAGGATATTTAGTTTTTGACCAGGCGGAGGCCTTAACGGTAATCGATGTAAACACCGGTAAATTTGTTGGTAAAAAAGATATGAGGAAAACTATTTTAAAAACCAATTTGCAGGCAGCCGAGGAAATAGGACTTCAGTTAAGGTTGCGGGATATTGGAGGGATTATCATAATCGATTTTATCGACATGGATAACCAGGAAGACATAGAAAAGGTAGTAAAGAAATTAGAGGAAAGCTTAAAAAAAGATAAAACCAAATCCAATATTATCCAGAATACTGAATTAGGTTTGGTTGAGCTTACTCGAAAGAGATCAAGGAGAGATTTGGAAAACATGCTAAGAACCTCTTGCTCTTATTGTTCCGGAACGGGCCGGGTTTTGTCCGCCGAAACTGTAAGCAATATGGTTCTACGTAAGTTAGAAGAGTTATGTAATACTTCAAGAGCAGAAGCTGTCTTGTTAGGAGTTCATCCTAAAGTAGAAGAAAATTTATCCGGAGCAAAGATGCTGTTGATCAAGCAATTAGAGAAAAAAGGAAGAAAAACTATCTATATCAAGTCTTCAAAAAATATTCACATAGAGAGGATAGATGTAGTAGCTGTCGGCAGACTAAAAGAGATAAAGAAAATAAAGCGAATGTTTAAATAGTCGTTAGTTAGCGTATAGCGTACAGCGTTTAGCGTATAGGTGTAGGGAATAAGTGTGGGAAAAATACAAAAGAAATTGCAAGATGCAGGTTCATAGTTTTTAGATAAGAAAAATCAATTTTTGGTTCACGGTTTTCAGTTGTCAATATAAAACTAAAAAGTTAAAGTTAAAAGCAAAAAAACATAATTCAAAACTCTTAACTAGTTATTAGTGAATAGTAATTCGTATCGTGTATTGCGTAAAGAAAATCAGAATTTAGATGTAGGGGCACGATGCATCGTGCCCAGGTATAATAGATAACAGAAAAGGAAGAACAGATTCCCATTTTCATGGGAATGACAGAAAAAGGACGTATCGCAATACATCTTTACTTTTTTTTTAAACTTGAAACTCGCAACCCGTAACTTGTCACTAATTACTCATTACTCATCACTGTTTTTCTATCCGCTCTACGCTAAACGCTATACGCCGTCCTGCGATATACGAAATAATTTGACAACCATATAAATATATGTTAAATTTTATAAGCATCGGTTTCATATCCGCACAGGTTGGGTCTAAAAGTAGTCGGTTTATCTGGTTACTACCTAATTCATGGCGAGTTTAGAAGGCAAGGAGGATTGCTAAAAATGCAAGTTGTTATCGCAACTGGGGGGAAACAGTATTTAGTAAAAGAGGGAGATATTATCAGGGTTGAAAAGTTAGACCAGGAAAAGGGAAAGAAAGTAGAATTTGACCAGGTATTAATGGTTGAAAAAGATGGAGAACATATTATTGGCCGGCCTCTGGTAGAAAAAGCTAAGGTTGTTGCGAAAATTCTAAAGCAAGATAAAGCTAAAAAGATTATAGTTTTTAAATATAAATCCAAAAAAAGATATCGCAAAAAGACCGGACATAGACAGCTTTACACTGAAATATTAATTGAAAAGATAAAAATTTAGAGGTATAATATAAAGTATCAGAATAATTAAACATTTGTAGAATAATTTAATCAGAAGCAGGTTTTAAGAGGGTGAGGTGAGAATTTATGGCACATAAAAAAGGTCAAGGATCAATTAAAAACGGTAGAGATAGTAATGCCAAACGTTTAGGGGTAAAACGATTTGCCGGTCAATTTGTAAAAGCAGGTAGTATCTTAATAAGACAGAGGGGAACTAAAATTCTTCCCGGTGAAAATGTGGGAAGAGGAAATGACGATACCCTGTTTTCTTTAATTGAAGGATTTGTAACTTTTGAAAGAAAAGGAAAAAATAGAAAGCAAGTTTGTGTTTATACTGAAAGATCTTAAAACAAGAAAATAATTTTAGTCAACCAACCCTGAGTTTTTTTGTAAAACTCAGGGTTTTTTAGTATCGTTAGGTAAAATAATAAAAAATAAAAAAAAGTACCTGGCACGAAATTTTCATTTTAGCGGGAGAAGAGTATGTTTGTGGATAGAGTAAAAATAGAAGTGAGAGCAGGAAGAGGGGGAAATGGAGCCGTAAGCTTCAGAAGGGAAAAATTTATCCCCAAAGGTGGTCCTAATGGGGGAGATGGGGGAAAAGGTGGAGCTATAATTATTGAAGCAGATGATAAGGTTAGGACCTTAATAGACCTTTATAATCACCCTCATCAAAGAGCGAAAAATGGAGGAAGCGGACAGGGAAACAACAAGACAGGGAAAAACGGAGAAGATTTAATCATAAAAGTTCCTTTGGGAACTGTGGCAGAGGATAGGGACAGCTCCACAATTTTAGGTGATTTGATCGGAAATGGGCAGAGGATTATCGTAGCTCGGGGAGGACAGGGTGGACTGGGAAATTTTCGCTTTAAAAGTTCTGTTAGAAGGAGTCCCAGATTTGCCCAAAAAGGAGAACCGGGAGAAGAAAAGAAACTATATTTAAGCTTAAAAATAATCGCTGATGTAGGATTAGTTGGCTTTCCAAATGCCGGAAAATCTACTTTGCTTTCTCGTATTTCAGCAGCTACGCCTAAGATCGCTGACTATCCTTTTACCACTCTCACTCCTAATTTAGGAGTAGTTAGTGTAGATGAAATAAA
>JAIWAR010000082.1:0-3288 GCA_048634245.1 Methanosarcinales archaeon
CACTTATAGCTAAAGTAATAACTAAAGGCCAGACTAGAGCTGAGGCTTTAAAGAAAATGGATCGGGCCTTAAGCGAATTTCTGGTTGAACCGATAAAAACAACCACGTCTTTTTGTCGAGAGGTGATTAACGACCCTGATTTTAAAAGAGGGAAGTATAATACCGGATTTCTAGAGAAATTTCCAGAAAATCAAAACGAATAAAAAGGAGGTTTTGATGGGCTTTTTAACAATATTAATCTATATAACCCTATCCCTTATTATTGGCTCATTCCTAATAAGTTTGTCTTTAGGAATAATTGCTGTAGATGCAATTACCGGATACTTGATCCAAATCCCTACGGATTTTCGTTTAAAAATGATGACTCTTTTAATCGGAACACTTCTTGTACTCCTTTGTTTACGTTACATCCAGACAATCTTTCGGCGTTCCCAAAGAAATAAATCCATAACCTTTGAATCTGACGAAGGTAAGATCAGCATAACTTTGGTTGCAATCGAAGACATGTTAAAAAAGATGCTGGAGGCAAAGACCGAGGTTTCACGAATAAAGCCTAAGGTCATCTTAAGAAAAAAATACATTGAGGTAGCTGCGCATGGCGTATTAACTGCTGAGGTAAATTTAGTTGACTTTACCAAAGAAATACAGGAGCAGGTCAAAGAAAAAGTACACGCGCTTTTGGGAGAAGATAAGCAAGTGCAGGTTAATTTGGAAATAAGAAAAATCGCGATCAATGAAAAAGAATTAGCCGAGGAAAAGGAACCGAAAATACCCTTTAGAGATTACGACTAATTGTTGGCAAAAGGAAAAATATATCCCTCGTCGCCAGGAATGTTGGGTGAATCTCTTCGACATTTACCCTGCGCGACTTCGGGATCAATTCGACTACAGGTTTTTTTACAAAAACCTAAGTTTCATTGAGGAGGTAGAAGGATGAAAATTGGTATTCTTACTGGTGGGGGCGATTGCCCGGGTTTAAATTCAGTTATCAGGGCACTAGTCAGAAAAGCTGTGGCTAGCGGCCATGAAGTTATCGGCCTACGCTACGGATGGAAGGGCTTGCTAGACAAAGACACTCTACCCTTGGATACGAAATCAGTATCAGGGATTCTTCCTAAAGGAGGAACAATTTTAGGAACATCCCGTACTAACCCTTCCAAAACAGAAGGCGGTGAAAAAAAAGCTATCGCTAATTTTAAAGAGCTGGGTTTAGATGCCCTGGCCGTAGTAGGAGGTGAGGATACCTTAGGCGTTGCTACAAAATTATATGAACAAGGCTTAAAAATTGTCGGGGTTCCTAAAACAATCGATAACGATTTAAGCGCTACCGACTTCACCTTCGGGTTTGATACTGCAGTAAACATCGTCACTGAGTGTATTGACCGCTTACATACCACTGCTGAATCCCATAACCGAATTATGATTGTTGAGGTCATGGGCCGTCATGCCGGCTGGATTGCGGCATATTCGGGTATCGCCGGAGGGGCAGATTACATTCTTATTCCGGAAATACCTGTTGACATCAACGAAGTCTGTGAATCACTAAAAAAACGCCACAAAAGAGGCAAAAATTTCAGCATCGTAGTCGTATCTGAGGGCGCATTTTTTAAGAATGAAAACTTAGCTCTTCAGGAAAAAAAGCTGGATGAATTCGGCCATGTAAGGCTAGGTGGAATTGGCCGTACCCTGGGTAAAATGATCGAAGACATGACCGGTTACGAAACCAGGGTAACAGTCTTAGGCCACATCCAAAGAGGAGGCTCACCCTCGGCTTTTGACCGGGTCTTAGGCACAAGATTCGGAGTAAAGGCTTACGAGCTAATAGAGAGTGGTAAGTTCGGAAGGATGACCAGTCTAAAAGGAAATCAAATTATTGATGTCCCTCTATCTGAAGCAACCTCAGAATTAAAAACTCTTGATTTAGGCCTTTATGAGATCGCTAAAATATTCTTTGGTTAAACCTCATTAGGGCACGGGCGTAAAATACACCAATAGGTCATTATGAGGGCAAAGCCCGAAGCAATCTCAATCACGATGACAGGTGACGAAAAAGACATTTTACTCAAGATGGAAGAAAATATTAAAGCAGATTTAAATAAACACAAACAAGCCTTAGTTATTTTAGAAGCCCAAAGCGAAATTTTGGCTGAAATCGCTTCTTTGTTTATCAAATGTTTAATTGCCGGCGGTAAAATTATCTTTATCGGTAATGGCGGCAGTGCAGCTGATGCCCAACATTTAGCAGCCGAGCTAGTTGGCCGATTCAAAAAAAATCGAAAGCCTTTTGCCGCAATTGCCCTTACTACTAATACTTCTATCCTTACTGCCATAGGTAATGACTTTGGTTTTGAGGAAGTATTTAGCCGGCAGGTTGAAGCCTTAGCAAGTAATAAAGACCTTATAGTCGGAATATCCACCTCAGGAGTTTCAAAAAATATTATTCGTGCAATAGCAAAAGCTAAAGCCTTGGGCTTAAAAAGCATCGGATTCTTGGGCCGGGACGGAGGAGACGTCAAATCACTTGTCGATATTGCCTTGACTATTTCTTCAGATAATACGCCAAGTATCCAGGAAATGCATATATTGGCCGGTCATATTATCTGCGGCCTGGTCGAAAACCACTTTACTACTGAAGCTTAGTTTCAACAAAGCATAACCATGGGAAAGATTAAAACCCTTAAAAGCTTAATAATCGATATATCCCGCTTAAAGGGTGAAGGTAAAAAAATAGTCTTTACCAATGGTTGTTTTGATCTTCTTCACTTAGGGCACCTAAAGATACTGCGGGAAGCAAAAACCAAAGGCGATATACTTATTGTAGGATTGAATTCCGACTCCTCAATAAGAAAAATAAAAGGCTCAACGCGGCCGATACTAGATCAAAGAACCCGGGCTAAATTGCTCGTTAATTTAAACCCGGTAGATTACGTTGTGTTGTTTAAAGAAAAAACTCCTTACGACTTGATTAAAACAATCAAACCCGATATTTTAGTCAAAGGCGGAGATTGGAAAAAGGGTGAAATTGTAGGAGAAGGGTTAGTAAAAACCGTTTATCGCGTAAAACTTTACCCCCAACACTCTACCACCCATATAATCGATAAAATAAAAAAAAGTGGCTGAGAAAGGAGTATTAAGAGTTATAGATGCGAATTTTAACCGCTGTAAAGAAGGCTTGCGGGTGGTTGAAGATATCTTTCGCTTCATCTTAGACGATGACAGCTTAAGAAAAACCTTGCGCCGGCTGCGTCACTCCTTAGACAAAATCGCCGCGGAAATTCTTAAGCCGGC
>JAIWAR010000083.1:0-3267 GCA_048634245.1 Methanosarcinales archaeon
GGCGTGAGGTCTCGTTGGGGAAATTTGAAAAGTTAATAGCCACAAGAGACCTGAACAAGGCAAGTATTGAGGTAACTAAAGCCCAATTAGACAAAGAGGCCATTGATGCTTTAGAAATTTTGAGGGAACATCCAGAGTATCTAAAAAAGCCTGCGAAGGAAGTTGCGCCTATTCCCGCAATCATAAAACCTAAACTTGAAGAAAAATATGGTCGATTCTTAGAGAGAGTTGGTAAACGGCTTGAAAGTGAGGCAATCGGGCAAGACATATTAGATACTCTTGAAGAAAAAAAGATTAGACCAACAAGCGTATCAAAAACATTCTGGGAAGATACCTTTTTCAAACTTCCAAGTGAAGCCCAAAACAATATTACGAAATATCTGCAAAGCATTACCGGAATGAAACCAGGTGATGTTATTGCTACGCTTAAAGGCAAAGATATAAAAGCTAAAGATTGGTTTGATATTGCCAAAATGTTAGGTGATGATTTTACATCAATAGAGCATCTTGAGGGGACTGAACGTGGGTATATTGCTTTAATGGCTTATGCGAATGAACAGGTAAAAATAGAACCCGTAAAACCCCTACCCCCTAAGCCTCCCAAAGCAAAGCCCCCAGAGGCCGTCAGAGAGGAGATTAAGGGTGAGGTAATACCTAAGCCTACCCCCAAAGTCGGAAAGATTGAATTAAAAGAACTTCAAGCCATAAAAACCAAAAAAGAAGGTGCAAAGATAGTTCGTTCTGATACCTATGAAACTCAAGAAGAATTCTTAACAAGAATAATAAAAGAGAAAGACTTGGAGGTTGATAATACCCATGATGTACATCCAGAAGATTTAACATTACAAGAATATGCTGATAGCGTAAATAAAAATGAACTTGAAACATGGGTTGACGGTCTTGGTATGGAAGATTCACCCCCTAAGTTTTCAAGTCCTGCCGATTTAAAAATAACGTATGAACATCCTGAAGCTACCAGAGAGGAAATAGAAAGAATTAAAAGAGGTGAGGCTAAGCCTAAAGTCGAAAAAGAAAAAGTCGAGGTAACGCCTGAGAAAAAAGAACCGTGGCAGATGACGACAAAGGAAATATTAGAGTCAATAAGAACCGTAGGTAAAAAAGACGTAGTTGCTCCCAATTTAATATCAATGGGTAAGGGGATATTAACAGGAGGAATGACGATAAGCGATATTCCTGCAAGTGAAATCCCTGGATGGGAGAAGGCTTTAGAAGGCCACAAGAGAGATGTTGAGCAAGCCCTATCCGAAGGCAAAACCATACCCCCAGAAGTCTTAAAAGATTATCCTGATTTAAAGGTTGAAGAAAAAGTCGAAGTCGAAACAACCCCCGAAGGCAAAGAAATATCAGTTGACCTTACCAAAAAAGAGGAAGCCGCTGTAACCCCGAAACAACAGAAAGCATATCTGCTTGCGGAGATTGATAAGGCGATTGAGAGCGGGTTAAAAGAATCGGAATTTGAAGGAAGCTTAGAAGAAGCTAAGAAAATGCGAAAAGACCGCTATGCTCTTGACCCCTTGGCTCTTGTCAAAACTAATTATATATTTGAAGTGCCTAATGACGGAACCTTTGAAATTTTAGGAAGTCGGTTATTTGAATTTCAAGAACGTGTCAAAAGTGCATTTCCTGCAACCATAATCAGCAAACAATTCAAACCCACAAGACCTGCAAAAAAGGCTATTCCAACAGCTAAATACAACAAAATAATAGCTGTACCGGCTAAAGAGTTAAAACCTGTTGATATAGACAGGATATTTAAAGAAGTAGCTGACACCGAAGCCAGAGATATAACAGGCGCGGTACTTTTAAACCCATTTCAGAATTGGTTGCTTTCTCAAGGTATAACCAAAGTGGTTAAAGATAAAATCAGGTCTGTAGCCGGAAAAGACTACATCGAGGAAGCCCGTGTAAAGATTGAAAAGCAGGATTTAGGGTATGCGCAATCTATGGTGGAATATCGCCAAGAGACCATGGCCGAACTTCAGGATTATTATGATAGCTACAAAGCAAAAACGCTTACTCTCAAGCAAATAGAGAAAGAAACAGGGATTAAGCGATCAGGCCATGATCTTAGGAATGAATTGCAAAATGCTAAATATGCTCATGCAGAGGCAATAAGACATCTTGAAAAGCTTGAAAAACCCACAGGCGTAAAAGTTCCTGAAGGGAAGGTGTTTGCCACTAAAGAAACTACTTTAAAACAATTAAAACCTGATGAAAAAATAGCTATTGAGAATACAGAAGGCGCTGTTTTAGATAATAAAGGTTTATCTTTAGATGTTGTAAGATACCAAAAACCTGAACAAGCCGGAGAACTTTCTATACGAGAAGGTGTATTCTTTTTACCGGAGAAAAAGAGTCCCTACAAAAAATATTATACAACTGGTAAGCTCGGATATGGTGGCGGTGAAAGATTAGAAGGACGAACCACTTACCGGAATCCATACATAGTAAAGGCTGCTTCAGGTGGACGAGCCCCCAAATTAGCCTATGATTTTATTAATGGCAAAGGTGCTTATGAAAAAATGCGTTCTGAAGTATTGAGTAAAGCTTGGACGAAAGATTGGGGTCGCGTACCTGATATAAACAGCATAAATAAATTGTTAAAAAAAGGAGAGTTATGAAAAATAAAATAAACTTTTTTATTTTTATAAATTTAGTTTTAATTATTTTTACCGGCTATTTTTCTTTTACTTCGGGAGCTCAGGAGTTAACCTCTAATAAATTCACACCGTCTGAGGGTAAAGTTATCTTCATTGTTGGCCAAGATAATAATACTATTGATACTTATGTGAAAAATATTGGGATAACACCTGCCGGTTTTATGTTTTATACATCTATCCAAAAGATGGAGGGGATATCTGAACCTATAAATCTTGGTGCCGGGCCATCTCACGCTCAATACCTTATCGATAAATATCCGAATAGTGTTATTCAAATTGGCTTATACATGGTAAATGCTTTAGACGGAGTTATCCAAGGGACTTATGACAATAATATTGATAAATTAAGTGAGTGGCTTAAAAAAATTAAACGTCCGGTATATCTTAGGATAGGTTATGAATTTGATTTCAATCAAAATAATTATAATCCTGAAAAATATATAAAAGCGTATCAATATATTGTTAATTATTTAAGGAATAAACATATTAGAAATGTCGCCTATGTTTGGCATTCTAAAGCTCTTTCAACAGTAAATCCGGTTATGAATTGGTATCCGGGAGATGAATATGTTGACTGGTTTGGGAT
>JAIWAR010000084.1:0-3237 GCA_048634245.1 Methanosarcinales archaeon
GACATTCCTACTATGATGTTAGGAAAAGTAGGTGAAGATGTCCTTAGTGATCTCGCTCTTTCCTCACTGCAAGAAAGCGGAGTGGATATTACCGGAATTTCCAAAAGTCAAAAAACTTCTACCGGTTCTGCCTCTATCTGGGTCAATGCCCAGGGTCAAAATTCTATCGTAATCTATCCCGGAGCTAATGGAGAAGTTGGCGAAGATTTTATTATCCAACATGAAAAATTCTTTGATGACGCCTCCTGGCTTTTAACTCAATTTGAAATCCCCTTAGAATCCATTTTATTAGCCCTAAGATTTGCCAAAAAACATGGCTTAAAGACCGTAATAGATCCTGCTCCGGTAAGAAAAATAAGCAATAACGATATCTGGGGATTGGTAGATTATCTGCTTCCCAATGAAATAGAGCTAAAAGAACTTACCAATACCGAGAATATTTTAAATGCCATTCGTATCCTTAAATCCCGGGGAGTAAAAGAAGTCATTGTCAAATTAGGTAAGCAGGGGGCAGGATATGAAGATAAAGGTAAATTAGTTGCTTTTCCAGCCATACCGGTGAAACAAAGGGTAGATACTACCGGAGCCGGGGATTGTTTTATCGCAGGATTTTTATACGGAATGCTCCAGCAGGAAGATATAGCTCAAGCGATTAGGATAGCCAACCTGACTGCTTCTTACTCTATTCAGAAGAAAGCGAATTCGCTTTTGAGCTTTTTTAGCCTGGCTGGCAAGATTTCGTCTTTTTCCTCCTGGGATTTGTATATCTTAGAATCAATTTCCTGCAGTTCAATTAGTTTTAGAATTTCGTCTTTTAAACTCATATAACAACTTTAGATTTCGATATGGGCACAGCCCGATTTGAACGGGCGACTTCTACGATGTGAGCGTAGCGCTCTAACCAACTGAGCTATGTGCCCGTATATAATGCAATAGCTCCGGAGCAATCAACTATGGGCCTGCAGGGATTCGAACCCCGGACCAAGACATTATGAGTGTCCTGCTCTAACCAACTGAGCTACAGGCCCGATAAACAATGAGTATCTACGGCTAAAAGTAGTAAAAATTATAGCAAGCTATAAGCGGGATAGCAAGGTTTTTTCCGGCTATTTTTCAATAAAGGCTTCTTAGCCTCTTTGGGGCAAAAATTCACTCTTTGAAGAAAATTAAAGATATGGCTGAATAAACTTTTCTAATTCTTTTTTACCCATAACCCCTACTTTTTTTTCCATAACAGCACCTTCTTTAAATAGCATTACCGCAGGAATACTCATAATTGCATACTCGGTAGCAATTTCCGGGGCTTCATCAACGTTTATCTTGCAGACCTTTATTCTGCCGGTATAATCTTTAGCTAATTTTTCCAGATGAGGCGTAATTGCCTGGCAAGGGCCGCACCACGGGGCCCAGAAATCGACTACAGCCGGTATTTTAGAGCTGATGACTTCCTGGTTAAAATTAGCGGTGTCAACTTTGATTTCCATAGATTGTCTCTCCTTTTCAACTGCCGGTTAATAAAGTAGGCTAAAAACAAGTTATCCCTGAATAATTGTGATTCTACGGATAAAATAAATTATTTTGCTTTGTTTATGCTTTTGTCCAGCTTTCTAATTTCTTTTATCAGGGAGATGACTTTACGGTTAGTTTTCCACTTGGTGGTAGCTGTGGACGCGATAGCTTTACCTAAATCGTAATAAGCTTTTTCTCTTTTTAGAGATAGAGATATTTTTTTAGTTTGGATAGCACTTTTTTCAGAGAGTACTTTAAGATACTTCTCACTCTGAATCAGCATTCTTTTGGCGTTTTTTACCCCCTTATCTAATTCTTTTTTTGCTTTTGGCCATAACCTTTCCACTACTTCTTTTACTGTTTCTTTTTTAGCCATACCCCTCCTTTTTTAAAATAACCCTATATGTCTTTAAGCAACTCTTCTCGATCTAAGTATTGAACATAGTTGCTTAGTTTGGTGCGTTGGGCAAAATCAATATTAACAAACTCTAAGCCTGCTTCGTAAGGATATTTTTTATCACTACGGCTATGATTAATCCAAATAACCTTTGCTCTAAGAGCAGTCGCTTTATTTTCGTTTAAAAATTTTAATTTCACTTCTAACAATGTGCCAAGCTTAAGTTTCTTTTTAACAGGAATCTTTATGCCGCTCCCGCTGACATTTTCAGCGGTTAACCCTTCCTCTCCTTTACTCGCATCAAGCACCTTGTAGTTGACTAATATTGATGTTTCAACGCGTATGTAATGTCTTTTTTCCGGGTTTTGTTTTTTCATTATTTCTTAGATATTATTCTTCCGTGCTTTCGATACTTGAGAAAAAAATGTCCGAGAATAAGCCTTCTCTATATGCTTCTAAAAACGCATCCAATACTTTGGGGTCAAACTGTGTTCCGCGACCTTTTTTAAGCTCAAACAATGCTTTATGTTGAACTAAAGCTTTTCTGTACGGCCGGTCTGTAATCATGGCATCAAAAGAATCGGCTACCCTTATTATTCTGGCTAAAATATTTATCTCTTCTCCTTTTTTCCCATAAGGATATCCGGTCCCATCATAATTTTCATGATGAGATAGTACAGCATCAAGTATTATTTTTCCAAACCACTTTTCCATAGGTTTAATTATTTTCACAGATTCAATGGGATGCTCTTTGATTTTAGAGTGTTCTTCAGCGTTTAAAATTTCCCCTTTTTTAAGTATATCATCGGGCACGCTGATCTTACCTACATCGTGGAATTCCGCGGCATAATATAAGATTATTTCTCCGTAAGAGATTTTGCTAAGCCCATCCCGAAGTTTTTTGCCCGTAATTACCGAAAGCTCCCCGACTCTGTGGGAGTGGCCTCTGGTATAAATATCCTTGGTTTCTAAGCGGTTGTTTATTTCGCGTATCGACCGGACAAAAAGATCTATTTCTTTTTTTAATAGCTCAAAGTTATGAATTATTGTTGCGGATTTTTCCGCCAGTGAAGACAATAATTCTAATTCTTCGGTAAAAAATTCCTTTTTTGACGCTTTTTCACCCAGCACAAATATGGCAAATAACTTATTATCCACAAAACCCGGTATGCAGGCTTGAGCTTTTAGTTCACTCAATCTATTGTTTAAGGAAAGCAAAGATGTTTGTCTTTCTTCGGTTAAGGCAACTGTAAGATTCCTGGTTATCTCTTTTGTTGAAATGGCTTTTTTAAGGTTCAATAAACTACTCACAACCGGTTCGTTTAAGCTAA
>JAIWAR010000085.1:0-3164 GCA_048634245.1 Methanosarcinales archaeon
AAACTATGCCTTGACCGCGGCGACTCCTTATTATTATTATTTAGGGGACGTTGATGCAAACATGCATTTATTGCCTCTTTCCCGAATAATGGGAGGGCAGGCCTCGTCCGTTAGAGGCGGGTCGTTGATGAGATGTTAGATTTAAAATATAGAAAATTTATAAATTTATGGTTAAATATAAAAGGTAGTCGCAAAATGCGGCCAGCCTTAATAGAGGAGTTAAACGGTGCTAGATAAAAAAACAGTTATCCAGACTCCGTTAGGTATACAAATGAAAAAAGGGGCAAGATTATGCGTTGTTTAGCTTTTGACCTGGGAAGGGTGGTTTTTGATTTTGATTATAATCTTGCCTTAGATAAGATGAAACATAAAATGTTTACCCCTAACGAAGAAATCATCGAGGCTTTTTTCTATAAAGATTTTACACTTGATTTCGAGAAGGGCCTAATTTCCTCAAGGGAATTTTATCAAAAATTCAAAGAAGTCTTTAAATGTCCGCTGAGTTGTGAAGATTTTTATGAGGCCTGGAATATAATATTTTCTCCTAACAAAAAGGTCATAAATTTAATTAAAAATTTAACAATTGCTTATCCTGTATATTTGATTTCTAATATAAATAAGGCGCATTTCGATCATCTTTACCGGAATTTTGAAGATGTTTTTTCCCTTTTTAAGGGCTTAATCCTTTCCTATAAAGTGAAATCAGTGAAGCCGGAGGAAA
Source organism: Methanosarcinales archaeon (assembly GCA_048634245.1). Classification (GTDB taxonomy): domain Bacteria; phylum Omnitrophota; class Gorgyraeia; order Duberdicusellales; family 4484-171; genus Susulua. Next base: position 722 of record JAIWAR010000085.1, read on the forward strand.
AAATATATCAGGAATTGGTGAGTTTAAGCGGATTTAAACCGGAAGAGATTATCTATATAGATGACCGGGAGGATCTTATAAGTGAAGCAGGTAAATTGGGGTTTGATTCCATTCGCTTCCTGGGCCAAGAGCAATTAGTAAAGGAGTTGAAAGAAAGAGGCATTTACTCTTGAGTATTTTTCGCGAGTATTGTCTTACAAAATACTTGCAAGGCCGGACGTCCGTTGATATACTTATTTTAAGAATTAGAGGTTATAATTCTTAAAATAAGAGGGGATACAAATGAAAAGAAATGCTTTAATTGTCCTTTGTATTATTTTGATAATCTCTACGGGTTGTGTCCCGGTTTTAATCGGCGGCGCCGGTATTGTTACCGGTTATATGATGAGCAATGATTCAGCCATTGGCGATGTCAGGGTTTCATATAGAGAGCTTTGGGATATCTCTATAGAAGTATTACAAAATTCGGATAAAATAGAAATCATCGAAACCAACGAATCCAAAGGCAGGATTAAAATTAAAATGGACGGTGTTATTGTGGCTGTGGCGCATGATGAATTCAAGAAAATGAAGTTGGAGAATATAAAGAAGTTTATGAACAATAAGCCAATAATAGTGGACGTGAGAGGAATATTTGATGGAGAAGAAGCTAAGCGGAAGGGTTTTTATTATCGGGGATTGTAATGCTTAAAAATAAAGCGTTTGCGGAAAGAACAACTTTTCTCGAAGAGAACTTTCTTAGCACAGGTTCTTTCTTTAGAAAGAAAGTGTGATGATGTAAGGGGAATCTTTAGCGAAGAAGAAAGGTTTTTATTATAGGCGAGTATGATAAAATATGGGAGAGGAAAAAAGGATGTCTATAATTAGCTTGGAGATTAAGGTTTTTAAGGAAGGGGATGCTTACGTAGCGCTTTGCCCTGAGCTTAACGTTTCAAGTTTTGGGGATGACATTGAGAATGCAAAGGTGTCGTTAAGAGAGGCACTGGAAGCTTTTTTAGAGGAGTGTGAAGCAATGGGCACATTACAAGAGGTTTTAGAGGATGCGGGGTTTGTGAAAGAGAAAGAGAGCTGGATACTTGAAGAGCCAGTTATAAAAGAGAAGATAGCCTTACCTTGTTGAGTCATAATGAGGAGAAAAATTACGCCCATACCTTTCACCCGCCTTATAAAGATTTTTGAGGCAGATGGCTTTTCCATCGTAAGAAGGAAAGGCGACCACATAATAATGACAAAGCGGGGGATTAAACGTCCACTAGTGATAAAAAGCAGCCCAAAACGTGTGCCGGTAACACATATCCGCACGAATATGAGAACGGCAGGGATGAGCAGGGAACGCTATTTCCAACTTTTAGAAAAGGTAAAATGATGGAATTTGGTGTTGATGTTTATGGGTATGGGTATGATCCATTATTAAGCAAGGAGGAAATAGAAGGGTTTGGTGTGAAGGCTTTGGATAAGTTAGATGTGAAAATTAAAATGGATGGTGTTATTGTGGCGGTTGCGCATGATGAGTTCAAGAAAAACCCTTTCTTAGCACAGGTTCTTTCTTTAGAAAGAAAGTGTATTGAGGTGCGAGGAATGTTTGATGGAGAAGAAGCTAAGCGGAAGGGTTTTTATTATAGGGGCGTGTAATAATAGTTTATAAACAGAAGAGGCAATAAAGAGGGAAAGGTGAGAATATGGTTTCGGCTACGAGAATAAGTAAAATAGTAGGGGTATCGGAGGAGGAGATAATTAACAAAAGCTTGATTTCGTTTATAGAACGAGAAATAAAACTTTCAGAAGCGGATATAGCAGACATACGTGAGAGATATAATGTGATGTCAAAAGAAGAACTTTATGAAGCAATAAAAACAAAGAAAATAGCGAGTCATCCGGCATGGGAAGATTACATTATTTGGAAGAATAAAGAGAGGTATGTAGAAGATTTAAAGGAGCAAGCAAAGTTTGGTAGGTGAGCAGTTGTATACAATTTACAGCAAATTGAAGGAGATAGCAGAGAAAGAGCTTGGAGATATTATAAAATCAACAAACTTTATTGGTGGGAAAGCCAGTGCTCCAAATAAGCTACGGCTTTATTTCGTTGACAATAGCTTTCTGGACGTTTGGCTCTCGAAGGATGGGGACTATTCATATCATTGGGAACACAGGGCACAAAGAGGCTTGATACATCGTTGGGATAATGCACCCGACCATCCGGAGTTGCATACATTTCCGAAGCATTTCCACAACGGCTCTGATAAAGACGCAAAAGAAAGTGAGCTTGATGAAGACTACGAGAAGGCAATTAGAGATGTTCTTGGGTTCATCCGAAGGAAATTAGCGGAATATGTGTGAGAGTAAATATTTAGATAAGGGATAATGGAAATAAAAAGAATGACATTTTGGAGGGTGTAAAAGTTGTCTGAGGAAGAGGAGGTTGAGATACTTATTGAAAGAGCTA
>JAIWAR010000086.1:0-3123 GCA_048634245.1 Methanosarcinales archaeon
ATTTTCTTCCGGTTATGTTTTCAGCCATCTTTTTTACTTGCTGTGAATTAGCATTACCACGGCCTAAAAAAGACTTTCGAGCCCGGGTAGGTGAATATTCAAAGAGTGTTATTCCTTGCTGATAGGCCAAAAGAACTACTACACCTCTTACCTGAGCTAATATTCCCAAAGTTGTCGGATGACGATGGTGTGAATAAAGCTTTTCAACGACAATCGCTTCAGGCTTATGCTCTTTAATCGCGTTTTTTAGCTCGTCAAAGATGTGGCTTAGTTTTTGGGGGAGTGAGTGGCGCGAATTAGGTTTTATTTGTCCCTCTTCAAGCAAGCTTACATCTAATTTTTCTACCGCGGCAATAACATAGCCGCATGTTCGCAGGCCAACATCTATGCCCAAAATCTTCATCTTATATTTCCTGAGCCATCTCCTCTAATACGTCATCAGGAATGTCAAAGTTCGCATAAACTTTCTGCGCGTCATCATGGTCCTCAAGCACTTCTATTAAAGAAAGAAGCTGTTTAGCGTCATTTCCGGTTATTTTAATAGTTGAATTAGGTATTTTGGTCAGCTCCGCGGTTACCCACTTGATGCCCTTAGCTTTGATCGCCGCCTTAACCGCTTCGAAATCCTTAGGATCGGTAAACACTTCATAATTTTTATCAATGGATTTGATATCTTCGGCGCCGGCATCCACAGCTACGGAAAATAACTCATCTTCGCTTATCTGGTTTTTATCAATCAAGATATAGCCCTTAGAGGTAAAAATCCAACTTACGCTTCCAACTCCGGCCATATTTCCCCCTTTTTTGGAAAAAATATTGCGGATTTCTGCCGAAGAGCGATTTTTATTATCGGTTAAGGCCTCAACCAGAATTGCTACTCCTCCGGGGCCGTAACCTTCAAAAGCGCAGCCTTCATAAACTACTCCGGGGAGCTCCCCGGTTCCTTTTTTAATAGCCTTACTAATATTATCCTTAGGCATATTAGCGTCATTAGCCCGGGTAATAGCCGTTCGTAAGCCGGGGTTGGTATCGGGATTACCGCCTCCGGCCTTAGCTAAAATAGTAATTTCCCGGATTAACTTTGTAAAAAGACGCCCTCTTTTAGCATCGGTGGCACCTTTTTTATGCTTAATACTTGCCCATTTCGAATGTCCACTCATCGTTTACCTCCTCAATGAGACTTAGGTTTTTGTAAAAAAACCTGTAGTCGAATTGAATCCCGCCGAGTTGAGGAAATTATCCCTTCGGGAAAATTTCCGATTATTCAGCGAGGCGGGATATGTTAAAATAATTTTATTTCTTTTCATACCAGAAAACCGGTAGCTTTTTTAGCCAATTCATCGGCTTCTTGATTATCTTCTCTATTAATATGCGTGATATTAAAACTTTCGAATTTCGAAACTAACTTTTTAGCCAGGACAAAAAGCGGGTAAATATTTTTATTTTTTACTTTAAAATTGCCTTTAATCTGTTCACAAATTAGCATGCTGTCAGAGAATACCTCAACTTTTCTTTCATCCTGGCTAATAGCATCAATCAGAGAAAAAATTAAAGCCATATATTCGGCAAAATTATTCGATTGAATACCGAGATAGATACTTTCTTTTTTCAAAAGCTTAGTGCCATTATAAAACAAATAGCCAACGCCGCTCTTTCCGGGGTTACCTATCGATGATCCATCAACGTAAATTTTTATCATTTTTTAATATCCTCAAGTATATAAAGTATTCGTACGCAGTTATCGCAGGATACCAGGTGCTCTAACATTTTTATTTCATTTATTTTCTGGTGATTAAGCTGCATTTGACAGGCGCTGCAATGGCCGCCTTCTACCGGAATTAAAGCGGATCCGTGACGCGTCTTTAATAGGTGTTCATATTTAAGAATAATTTGTTTGTCGATTCCGGCAACAAGTGAGTCCCTTTTTATCCTGAAAGTTTTGATTTTCGCCTCAGCATCTTTAATAGCCTCGTTTAGCCCGGTTTCTTTTTCCCCGAAAGTTTTCTCTTCCCGCTTTAAAGCTTCCTTTTGAATTTCACTCTCTTTTTTTACTGTCTCTATTTCCTCCATAATTGAAAGTAAATTTTCCTCAACTACAGATATATCAGCTTTATGCGAGGCGATTTCTTTAAGCATAGCTTGATATTCTTTGTTGCTCTTTAATTGATAGAGTTGGGTTTGAAGCTTAGTGAGCCCCGTTTCAGTGGTCTCTAATTCAATCTCCTTATCTTTCCTTTTTAACTGTAGGTTTTTAAGCTTTTCAACAGATGCAGCTAAATCCGTACTTTTTTCTTCGAATTCGCTTTTGAGCTTTTTTAGCCTGGCCGGCAAGATTTCGTCTTTTTCCTCCGTGGATTTGTATATCTTAGAATCAATTTCCTGCAGTTCAATTAGTTTTAAAATTTCGTCTTTTAAATTCATATAGCAACTTTAGATTTCTATATGGGCACAGCCCGATTTGAACGGGCGACTTCTACGATGTGAGCGTAGCGCTCTAACCAACTGAGCTATGTGCCCGCTGAATCAACTATGGGCCTGCAGGGATTCGAACCCCGGACCAAGACATTATGAGTGTCCTGCTCTAACCAACTGAGCTACAGGCCCGATAAATAATGAGTATCTACGGCTAAAAGTAGTAAAAATTATAGCAAGCTATAAGCGGGATAGCAAGGTTTTTCTGGCTATTTTTCAATAAAGGCTTCTTAGCCTCTTTGGGGCAAAAATTCATTCTTTGAAGAAAATTAAAGATATGGCTGAACAAACTTCTCTAATTCGTTTTTACCCATAACCCCTACTTTTTTTTCCATAACCGTGCCTTCTTTAAATAGCATTACCGCGGGAATACTCATAATTGCATACTCGGTAGCAATTTCCGGGGCTTCATCAACGTTTATCTTGCAGACCTTTATTCTGCCGATATAATCTTTAGCTAATTTTTCCAGATGAGGCGCGATTGCATGGCAAGGGCCGCACCATGGGGCCCAGAAATCGACTATAGCCGGTATTTTAGAGCTGATGACTTCCTGGTTAAAATTAGCGGTGTCAACTTTGATTTCCATAGATTGTCTCTCCTTTTCAACTGCCGGTTAATAAAGTAGGCTAAAAACAAGTTATCCCTGAATA
>JAIWAR010000087.1:0-3117 GCA_048634245.1 Methanosarcinales archaeon
GTCCCCGTTGGGGAAAGCGCTTTAAAGGCTATAAGGCAATATTTGGATAAAAAAGTTGTTTCTGTGAATGAAAGCGGCCGCGTAGTTTTTTTAAATAAGAGGGGCCGCAGAATAAATCAAAGAACCATTAGGCGTATCGTTGAGAAATATATAAAGGTTTTCTGTGATAAGACAGGTATTTCGCCTCATAGCCTGCGCCATTCATTCGCGACTCATCTTTTAGATAGAGGAGCTGACCTACGTTCGGTCCAGGAACTTTTAGGCCACGCTAATTTATCCTCTACTCAGATATATACCCATATTACCACACAAAGATTAAAGGAGGTTTATAGTAAGGCTCATCCCAGAGCCTGAGAAAGTAATGTTTATTCTATATGATTTTCTATTTATTATTTTTTTAATTTTATATACACCCCTATTTATTGTAAAGCGGAAGTTTCATCAGGGGTTTATGATGCGCCTGGGAGTTATACCTAATAGCATTCTCAAAGGCTTAAGCGGAAAAGAAGTTATTTGGATTCATGCCGTCAGTGTTGGCGAGGCTAACAGTACGCAGCCGTTGGTTGAAGCCCTTATAAAGAAGTATCCCGGAAAAAAGATTGTTATTTCAACCGTAACACCTACCGGTAACGCGCGCGCGAAAGAAATTGCCAAAGGCAGGGTGAGTGTTATTTATCTACCTTTAGATTTAAGTTTTATTGTTAGAAAAGTTATCCGCCTTCTGAAGCCGGAAGTGTTTATTATAGTCGAGACGGAACTTTGGCCTAATTTATTATCTCGTCTACATAAAGATAATATCCCCGTAGTTTTTATTAATGGGCGCATATCAGAGAGGTCTTATCGCGGTTATCTTTTTGGTAGATGGTTTATTGGAAGGTTAATTGAGAAAGTAAAATTCTTTATGATGCAGTCGGAAGCTGACGCTAAGAGAATAATAGAGCTGGGAGCCGCTAAAAAGGCGATTAAGGTGACCGGTAATACTAAGTTTGATATAATTGAGATGATAGCCGACGTTAAAGAAGATCAGGAATTGATAAAGAATATTTTTACCATTAATGATGATGACCTTCTTATTTGTGCCGGTAGTACCCATTATCCGGAGGAAAGCATTTTAATTAAGGCCTACGGGAAACTTAAAAATGAGTTTAAAACTTTAAAACTTATCCTTGTGCCGCGCCACACAAAAAGAGCTGAGTATATCAGGCAGTTAGTGGCCGAGAATGATCTGACCTATACCAGTTGCAGTAATCCGCTGGGTGAGTCGGCTCCCGGAGCCGATGTTTTAATTCTGGATATTATGGGCAAGTTAAAAGCGGCCTATAGCTTATGAGAAGTTTGCTTCGTGGGAGGTACTATGGCTAAAATAGGAGGCCATAATCTTGTGGAACCGGCTATTTTTTCAAAACCCATTATTATTGGTTCTCATGTGGATAACTGCCGTTATCTGGCGGAGAGTTTGCTTAAGGCAAATGGGGCTCTCATGGTCAGGAATGAGGTAGAGTTAGAAGAGAAAATTAGAGAACTTTTATCGCAACATACCTTAAATAAAGAAGTTGGGGAAAATTCATATAAATGCCTCAAAGGCTTAAAAGGAGCTACTAGCCGGGTTATGAGTTCTCTGGAAGAGGTTATTTAGTGTGTTTCGGGTATTTTCTTGACACTGCCCATTTTTAGTATATAATAAGATTGTGGATGTTAAAGAAAAGAAAAAGAATATAAGACAGGAACTTCTTAAGAAATTAAGAAGTCAGGATAAAGAACAAAGGAGATTGAAGAGCGAAAAAATTAAGAGGAGGCTGTATGCGCATGAGAAATTTAAAATCGCGGATACAGTGATGTTTTATATTTCAGAAGATTTTGAAGTTGACACAGAACAAATGATTAGAGATTCACTTAAAAGTGGGAAAAAGATAGCAGTACCTATAACAGTGGTAAGCCAAAACAAGTTAATCGCATCATTGCTGGTAGATTTTGATAAGGAATTAAGTAAGGGGCCCTATGGAATACTTCAACCAAAGAGTGATTTTGTCAGGCCCGTTCCGTTAAAAAAAATAGATTTAATTATAGTGCCAGGCGTGGCTTTTGATTTAAGAGGTTATCGCTTAGGGCGCGGCACAGGATACTATGACAGATTTCTTTCTAAAATTCCAGAAAGTGCGCTCACTATTGGCTTAGCCTTCGACTTTCAATTAGTCGATAATATACCCACTTCATCCCGCGATATTGCAGTTAAAGAGATTATCTCTAATTAATATCTATCAACTTTCAAAAAATTTCTGAATATTTAAAATTACAAATTTAATGACTAAAAAAGACAATTCAGAATGAAATCTTTACAGGAAGATCTCCAGACACCCAAACAAAACTTAGATGAATTTGCAGATGTTACCAAGAGAGTTTTGGACTATCTGCCAAATATTGTTTCAGAAAGAGTTGAAACAAGAGATTACACGATATTATCTTCCGTAGTTGCCGGCACAACGAAGTTTGCCAGGCCGGTTAATAATAATTTGTTCATAAATAAAAGCGAAGAATTTAAGAAAAGTTATAATTATTTCTTAAGGCTCTCAAACAAATCAAAAATGGAAAAAAGATAAAAAGAGAAGATTATTCCACAATAGATGCTGTAGTATATACCATTCAACAATCCATAGGGGTTGGCATGGATTTTCTTTGCAATCCCAACAGCGCCAGGAAACACGTTGGAAATAGGTTTGAAGAATTAATTCGCAATATTGTTTCTCAAGCAGGAATTACAAATGATAAAGTTGTGTTTAAAATTCCTTATCCATCAGAGGAAGGTGAAAAATTATATTCCTGCGAAACAGATATAATTCTGTCTCCTCATGAAAGAGTAAAATCGAATATAAAAACAATAAACGAGGATGAAATTATAATCTCTTTGAAAACAACATCAAAGGACAGGATGGGGAAAATCTTTCTTGATAAACTTCTTATGCAGAAATTCGCTGAGCATCCTGTAAAAGTGGTTGGAATATTCTTGAATGATGTTCAGAGGAAGAATACTGATAAAATCAGTTACACTTTTGTCTCTGGCTTGTTTATGGTATACACAAAATTTTTAACCCGACTTGAAGGTGTTTATTTTGTTGATCC
>JAIWAR010000088.1:0-3023 GCA_048634245.1 Methanosarcinales archaeon
AGAAACTCACCCTCGGCTAAAATGAGTGAAGCCAGGCTTCAATCAAATAGGAGTTATAATGAATAACTATCGGGCTGGTTTTAAAAAGTATTTAGATGATTTAGGTAAGCGTAAACCAGCTCCCGGGGGAGGGAGCGCGGTGTGTTTAATTTTTTGTACCGGGGTTAGTTTAATCGAGAAAGCAATTAATTTTTCTTCCCCGGTTAATTTTAAAAAACAACTGAAAAAGTTACAAGTCATAAGGAAAAGAATCTATCCCTATATTGATAAGGATGGGTATATTTTTGACAAAATAATAGAATCTCACGGCAGGAAAAGAGCACAAGCTATAAAATCGAGCGAAAGCTTAATTATTGACTTAGGACGGGCTTGTCTTGAGGTATTTTTTCTTGCTAAAGGAGTAAAATCTGGTATAAAAAAGAGTATAATCAGCGATTTTAATATCGGATTAGAGTGTGCGAGAATAACTCTTTTAGGGTGTATTTTAAATCTCGACGCCAATGAAAAGATGTTTGGGGCAAAGAGTGAGTTTATCAATTCTTTCAAAAAGTCTTTAAAAAAATGGCAGTAGTTTTTGACGCGCATAATAAATCCGAAGCTTTAATTGGCCAGATCAAGGCCTCCTTAGGGCCCCTTCCCAGATTATGCCTGGCTTCGGTCGCTATAGGAATAGATACAGCTCAGGGTTATCGTGTTTCTCAAGAAAAGACGGCCGGAGAGTTAAATATAGAATACCGTTCTATAGATTTAAAATCGGGAATTTCTTTTCAGGAATTTAAATCCGAGATTAAAAAATTAAATGATGATAAGAGCATAACAGGAATTATTCTTAATAAACCTTTTCCTGAAAGGTGGGTGGAAGAAGAAGCATTCTCTCTGGTGGATGAGGATAAAGATGTAGAAGGCCTACACCCGATTAATCTGGGTAAATTGTTTAGAAGCAATAAAAATATTTTTGATGAGCTGAACCTTTCGCCGGAAACTATTTTATTGCCCCCGACAGTTAGAAGTATTCTATACATATTAAGGTTGAGTAATAATGTTAATCTTAGAGGTAAAAGGGTTACCATCGTAGGGTTTTCTTCACTTATCGGCAAGCCATTGGCGCTGCTTTTGGCTAACGCGTTCGCAACGGTAAGCATAACTCATATTGGCACCTATGAAAGTGAAGATTTAGAATATTATGTAAGGTCAGCTGATATTCTTGTATCAGCGGTAGGAAAACCAGGCCTTATAAAAGGGGATTGGGTTAAGGATAAAGCGGTAATTATTGATGCGGGAACCAGGCAAAAGAATGGTAAACTTACCGGAGATATAGAGTTTGATAAAGCCAGGGAAAAAGCCGCATTTATTACACCGGTTCCCGGCGGAGTAGGCAAATTTACCTCATTGTTTCTCTATTATAATTTAGTGGTATTACAGTTAAGAAATGATAAAAGCCAATAGTATGCAAGAGATTACTGTTTTAGGAGCCGGAGTTTCAGGATTAACTTTAATTGAAGAGATTAGAGCAAAAAATATTTCTTGCAATATTACCCTTATCGATAAGAACAGCTATTTTTTCCCCAAGAAGGAGTTAATTTCTAATCCGGCTGATATCGCTAAAAGGATAGAGCTTAATGAGTGGGCTAAGGAAAGAGAGGTTGAGTTTATTTCTGCCTGCGTGGTGAAAGTCAACCCGAAGCGTCGAAAAATCTATTTTAAAGAGGGTGAGTCTAAGGATTTTAATAATTTAATCGTTGCCTCAGGCCTAAATTCAAAGAAACTGCCGGTTAAGGGAGAGCATAAAGACGGGTTTTTCTATCTTTCGGAAATCGATCCTTTTAAATTAAAGGATTTTTTGAAGATATCAAAAGAAGCTTGTGTATATATCTCTACCTGGCTGGGTTTGAGATTGGCAATGGTTTTGGTAAAGTTAGGAAAGGATGTAAGGGTAGTAAGCGCTAATTTAGATTTTTTAGGCGAGGATAAAGAGAGAATAGTTAATACCTTAAAAGAGAAGAACATAATTTTATATCTTGATGCCTTTATTGAAGAAGCTGTTGGCGAAGGGATGGTCAAGGCTGCCAAGTTATCCCCGTTAATGGTTTTTTCTTCGCAGTTAGTTTTTATTGATAGTGGATTTACTCCTAATCTTAAGTTTTTTGAGGAAGATATTACAGTGGAGAATAGTTTTTTTACTAATTTCGAAGGGGTTTACTTTTTAGGAGACTTAAACCGGCCGAATATTGGTGGGGAGGCCTTTTTTGCCTCTAACTATGAAGATGCTCAGAAGCAGGCGCGGGTTTTTGCCGATTTTATTGCTACCGGGGTGAAACTAGATTTTAGTAGTCAGGGTAGTGTGGGTAAAGATGCAAGAGTAATTACTGAAAAATTATAATGAGATACTTCAGGCATTTCATGCCTGCAGTATCAATTCTCCGCCTTAGGCGGATCATTGAGGAGGTTTAATCATGGCAGAGTGGATAGGTATAGGGAAGAGAGCGCGTAGATGTTATGGGTTTGATGAAATTGCTCTTGCTCCGGGAAGAATTACAATAAATCCTGAAGAGGTAGGTGTATCTTGGGAGTTTGCGGGTAAGAATTTTGCCGTTCCCGTTATAGCCGCGGCAATGGATGGTGTTGTCGGTGTCAAGTTTGCCATTGAGATGTCGCGTTTAGGGGGAATTGCGGTTTTGAATTTAGACGGGGTGCAAACACGCTATGATAACCCTGATGAAGTTTTGGAGGAGATTTCTAAAGTCAGCCCTCAGGAAGCTACTAATTTAATTCAAAGAGTGTATTCTGCTCCGATTAAGGAGAAGTTGATTTCCAAGAGAGTTAAGGAGATAAAACAGGGAGGGGGATATGCTGCGGTTAGTTGTATTCCCCAAAATGCTCAAAATTTTGCTGCTATTGCTGAGGAGGCCGGGGCAGATTGTTTCGTACTCCAGTCCACTGTAACTACTGCTAAGCATATAGCTACTAAGTATAAGCCTTTAGACCTGCATAAATTTTGTAAACAAAGAAAGATCCCGGTAATT
>JAIWAR010000089.1:0-3014 GCA_048634245.1 Methanosarcinales archaeon
TCGGATTTCATCATTGCTTGTTCAGGCACTGCTACAGTAGAACTAGCTATATTAGAAATACCTTATATTATAATCTACAAACTCAACCCTTTAAGCTGGTATATCTTAAAGAAAATGGTAAAGACTAATTTTGTTGGTATGATCAATATCTTAGCCGGAAGAAAAATTGTCGATGAGTTCCTGCAAAAACAAGCGGACCCTGAAAAAATAGCTGTAAAAACTATCGAATACCTAAAGAATAAAGAAAAATACTCTGGCCTAAAGGATGAGCTGAAAAAGATAAAAAATATCCTCTCACCTCTTAATGCCACTGAAAAATTTGCCGATTTTATCGGGGAATATCTAAAATTGACCTAAAAACATTTTGCACAATGCCTAAGTAATTATTTTTTCGAAATTTTTTTCTCTTTCTTGATGAAATTGTAGACACTAACGATTGCGGCCGGAGTAATACCGCTTATCTTTAAGGCTTGCCCCAAAGAATGCGGCTTAAATCTTTTTAATCTCTCAGCCGCTTCTTTCGACAAAGAAGGGACTTTTGAATAATCTACTACAGGTATTTTTATTTTATCTAGGTTCTTTAGCTCTTTTTGCTGAGCCCTTTCCCGACGCAAAAAACCTTCATATTTCGCCTGTACTTCCACTTCCCACTGCACTCCCAAGCCCTCTCCCTCCACCGAACTATATTTTTTAACCTTTTCAAAGCCAATCTTTGGCCTTTTCAAAAGATCAAAGAGTGAAAGCCTCTTGCCCTCAAAAGTAATCTTCTTATTTTTAAAATTCTTTACCAGGCCCCCAATATGGTTTTTCTTATCCAAAATCAACTGATACTCATTCTTACTCAAAAACCCTAAATTATAGCCATAAGGCCCTAATCTTAAATCGGCGTTGCTCTCACGCAAGCTTAAGCGAAATTCGCTTCGTGAAGTAAACATACGATAAGGCTCATCTACTCCCTTAGTAGTTAAATCATCAATTAAGACCCCGATATAAGCTTCATCCCTTCTTAAAATAAAAGGTTTACTTTTTTTTACTTTTAACGCCGCATTTATACCTGCAACCATCCCTTGTGCCGCTGCCTCTTCATAGCCGGTAGTCCCGTTTACCTGGCCGGCAAAATAAAGTCCGGAAATTAACTTCGTCTCAAGTGTCGGGTAAAGCTGGCGAGGGTCAATCAACCCATGCTCTATACCGTAACCGGGCCGCAAAACCAAAGCATCTTCTAACCCCGATATAGTATGGATAAATTTAACTTGAGCATCATATGGGAGAGAAGTAGAAATACCGTTAGGGTAAACTTCTATCGAATCTTTTCCTTCCGGCTCAATAAAAATCTGATGCCGTACCCTTAGTGGAAATTTTACCACCTTATCTTCCAAAGAAGGACAATACCTTACTCCGGTTGAACTTATTTTTCCAGTATAAAGAGGTGAAAATTTTAGATTATTTAAAATTACCTTGTGAGTCCTTTTATTAGTATAAGTTATAAAACAGCTCAAACCCTCTCTAGACACGCGCTTGTTAGAAAAAGAAAAAGGCAAAACGTCATCTTCAGATACCTGCTCATCCATTTTTGAAAAATCAATTGTCCGTTTGTCCAGGCGAGCGCAAGTTCCGGTTTTAAAATGTTTGGTTTTAAAGCCTATTTTTTTTATACTTTTAAATAACTCATCACTGGATTCCTCACAAAGCCTTCCTCCGGAAAAACTATTTAGGCCAATATGAATCTTGCCCTTTAAGAAAGTCCCGGCACAAATGATTACGTTGGCGGCTTTGAAAATTTCCCCAAAATTTGTTTGAACTCCATATACCTTCTTGTTCCTTATAAGTAAACTCTCAACCTTAGCTTGTAAAATCTTGATATTCTTATTGTTCTCCAATAATTTCCTGGCAACTTTAGGGTAAGAAAACATATCTACCTGAGCCCGCGTAGACCAAACAGCCTTGCCTTTGCTTTTATTCAAAATTCGGTATCCCAAAGCGCAGCTGTCGGTAATTTTGCCAATCAGCCCTCCCAAAGCATCCACTTCTCTGACCAAGTTACCTTTAGACACGCCTCCTATAGCAGGATTACAGGATAGTTTACCTATGGCATCAATATCATTAGTTAACAAGAGCACCCGGCTCCCCGCCTTAGCTGCAGCGTAACTAGCCTCAATTCCGGCATGCCCGGCACCTATAACTATACAATCATATTTTTCCATTATATCTATTGACGCTATTGCAAAATAACATATTCTGTCATTCCCGCGAAAGCGGGAATCTATAAAGGTAATAAAGTCAATATATTTTGGATTCCCGCTTTCGCGGGAATGACACTTGTGGGGTATTTTGTAGCCGCGCCATCATTGGGAATTTGAGATTTTAAATCTAAAAGATAATTTAGCGGTCTAACAATTATTCTTTTTTAGTTTGCTTGGCTACAGAGTCAATTGCCTTTTTTATTGCCTCAGGGTCTCCCAAATAATAATGTTTAAGAGCTTTAAGGTTATCATCAAGTTCATATACAAGAGGAATCCCCGTAGGAATATTAAGACCGACGATATCCTGATCCGAAACATTATCCAGATACTTAACTAAGGCCCTCAGGCTGTTTCCATGGGCAGCAATAATAACCCTTTTGCCCTCACGCAAAGTCGGGATGATAACCTCATGCCAAAAAGGAAGAAATCTATTCACGGTATCCTTTAAGCACTCAGTTAAAGGAAGCTCTTGGGAAGTTAAATCCTTATAGCGGGAGTCACGGCCGGGAAAACGTTCATCATCCTCTGTCAAAGCCGGAGGCCGGATATCATAGCTTCTCCGCCAAATTAATACTTGTTCCTCTCCGAATTTTTGAACTGTTTCTAATTTATTCAAACCTTGCAGCGCCCCGTAATGACGTTCGTTAAGGCGCCATGACCTTTGAACCGGAATCCACATTAAATTCATATCCTCTAATACTATCCAAAGAGTTGAGATCGCCCGTTTAAGAACCGAGGTGTAAGCAATATCAAAAACAAAACCCTCTTTTT
>JAIWAR010000090.1:0-2991 GCA_048634245.1 Methanosarcinales archaeon
AGCGTGGACTCCTTTATCTGTTCGTCCGCTGGCTATCACCCTTATCTTTTGTTGAAAAAGTTTTTTTAGGGATTTTTCTAAAACTCCCTGAATAGTTATCTCGCTTGCGCCTTTTTTTTCCTGAATTTGAAAGCCAAAATAATTACTCCCTACATATTCCAGCTCTAAAAAAATATTCTTCTTCAAAGGAGGCACTCGGCGATTTGAACTGCGTTTAGGGCTGCGCCTTTTCTTAAGTTATCGGAAACACACCACAGCCAGAAAGAATTCTCCTGATTGGGATCCGGGCGCAGACGGCTTACGAAGACCTCATCTTTGCCTTCAGCGTCAATAGGTAAGCATAAATTATCCGGCAGGTATTTTACGCCGGGGGAATTTTTTAATACTTTTTCCAGCTCTTTAAAACCGGATTTATCCCGGGTGGTAAAGTAAATTACCTCACTGTGAGAGGTAAAAACAGGCACTCTTACACAAGTAGCCGATACTTTTATCGAATCATCCCCAAAGATCTTACGAGCTTCGTAAACCACTTTCATTTCTTCGGTGGTGTAGCCAAGCTCATCAAGGCCGCCTATTTGAGGAATAACATTAAAGGCAATCTGGCAATCAAAACTTTTAGGTTTACCTTTTATCTTTTTATCCAAACAATCGAAATCATTATCCTTATTCTCCTCTACCAAACTTTTACTCTCTTCCCAGAGGCCAATTGCCGCTCCCCTACCGGCTCCTGAGACTGCTTGAAAACTAGTAAGAAGAATGCGCTTTAGGCCAAACTCTTTAAAGATACCGCCCAAGGCGGTAACAGCCTGAATAGTGGTGCAATTAGGATTAGCAATTAATCCTTTATGAGCAGCTATCTTATCTTTATTTACCTCAGGAACCACTAAAGGCACATCTTCTTTTAAACGAAAATCACTCCCATTGTCAATTACTACCGCCCCTTTTTCTATAAACATGGAAGCATAAAGAGCGCCTGCACCTTTAGCGCCTTCGGTCCCGGCAAAAAGAGCAATATCAATTCCTGAAAAATCACTTTTATCTATAGCCTCAACATTATATATGCTATCAGCAATTTTTACTTCCCGCCCACTACGGGCAAACACTTTTAAGTCGCCAACCGGAAAACTCCTCTGCTTTAAAATCTCAAGAATTTGAGCGCCTACCGCCCCCACTCCGATTACCGCAACATTCTTCTTCATCCTTCCCCCTATTCATACCAAATCCTTGCACCCCGAGGGTGCAAGGATTTGGGTGATTATAAGTTTTTTACTACTAAATCACCTACTTCGGTGGTGGAATAACCCATTTTTCCGGCAGAAAGAGTATCCAGTTTCTTCCTTACTACCTTAATAACTGAGGCTTCAATTGTTTTTGCCGCCTCAAGCTCACCCAACCCCTCAAGCATCATTGAAAGAGCGCAAATTGCTGCTAAAGGGTTTATTACATTCTTGCCGGTATACTTAGGAGCGCTTCCGCCAATAGGCTCAAACATTGAAACCCCCCGGGGATTAATATTACCCCCGGCAGCAATACCCATACCTCCCTGAATCATGGCTCCCAAATCAGTTATAATATCGCCGAACATATTATCAGTAACGATTACGTCAAACCACTCCGGGTTCTTAACCATCCACATACAGGTTGCGTCTACATGAGCATAATCAGTCTTTATATCGGGATAATCTTTGGCTACTTCATAAAAAACTCTTTCCCATAAATCAAAAGCATAAGTTAAAACATTGGTTTTACCGCATAAGGTAAGGGTCTTTTTCTTATTTCTCTTGCGGGTATATTCAAAAGCAAACCGCAAGCAGCGCTCAACTCCACGACGGGTATTATAAGATACCTGGGTAGCTATCTCATTAGCTCCCCCTTTATCCTTAAACTCACCCAGCCCTTTATAAAGGCCTTCGGTATTCTCTCTGACCACCACAAAATCTACGTCTTCCGGCTTCTTTTCTTTTAAAGGGCAGAAGCGGCTGTCGTAAAGCTTTACCGGCCGCAAATTTATATACTGCTCAAGGCTAAAACGTAAAGTCAGCAATATCCCCTTTTCTAAAATACCCGGCTTAACCTCAGGATGGCCGATTGCGCCTAAATAAATACTATCAACGGCAGCCAGCTCTTTAATAACTGATTCAGGCAAGACCTCTCCGGTTTTTAAATACCTTTCTCCTCCTAAATCATAATTAATACTTTCATATTTAAAATTATATTTAGAAGCTGCCGCCTCCAATACTTTTAACCCTTGCGCTATTACTTCCGGCCCGGTACCATCCCCGCCAATTACGGCAATTTTATATGTCTTCATTCTTGCTCCTTAATTATTTGCGCGAATTAATCCACTTGATTAACCCTCCGGCTTTAATAATCTCCTGCATAAAAAGAGGAAAAGCTTCGGAATCAAATGTTTTACTTGAACTTATATCTTTTATTATCCCTTTTTCTAAATTAACCTCTAATTTATCCTGAGCTTTAATCTTTTTTACAGCTTCAGAAACTAAAATCGGCAGCCCCACATTTATGGCGTTACGGTAAAAAATACGGGCAAAACTCTCAGCTATAACCAGAGAAATTCCACAGCCTTTAATAGCCCAGGGAGCATGTTCCCGGCTGGAACCACAGCCGAAATTTTTACCGGCAATTATTATATCGCCTTTTTTGACTCTGGTAAAAAACCTTAAATCTATATTCTCCATACACTTTGAGCCTAAAAAAGCCGGATCGTAAGAATCAAGATACTTAGCGGCAATAATATCGTCGGTATTTATATTATTCCCTAATTTATGAACTCTCCCCGTAATAATCATATTATATCACCTTATCAGGGTTAGTAATTCTTCCGGTGATCGAACTTGCCGCGGCAACAGCCGGCGAAGAAAGATAAACAAAACTTCCGGGATGCCCCATTCTGCCGATAAAATTCCGATTAGTCGTGGCCAGGGCAACCTCACCCTTATCCAAAATCCCGGTATGGCCGCCCAGACAAGG
>JAIWAR010000091.1:0-2862 GCA_048634245.1 Methanosarcinales archaeon
GAAGCTTCGAAAATAATCGACCATACCACTTCCTGCGCTTCTTCTATATCGCAAAGTGCGGCTTTAGCTGCTTTAGGGGGAAGAGCGTGGCAGAAAGATTTAAGAATCAAGTTTCAGGAAAGACGCAATGCTTTATGGAAGGGTTTATCGAGCTTAAGCGAGCTGAATCCGATTAAACCGCAAGGCACTTTTTACATGTTTTGTGATATTCGGGGCACGGGAATGAGCTCTTTTGATTTTTCAACTAAACTATTGGAGAAGTTTTTCGTCTCTTGTATACCCGCAGATGTTTTTGGGGAAGAAGGGTACGTACGTTTTAGTTTCGCGACTTCCCTGGAGCAGATTTCTAAGGGTATAGTGAGAATAGGCGATTTTTTAAAAAATGGCAAAAACAATAATTGAGAAAATTCTTTCTTCCCATTCGAATTCTTCGTTGAGAGCGCAAGATGTAGGAATCTGTAAGGTTGATTTTTGTTTTTCTCAGGATGGAACGACTTCTTTAGTCTTAGAAGCAATAGCTAAAGCAAAGGTCAATCTTCTTAAGCCTAAAAAATACGCAATGTTTATTGATCATAGTAGTCCATCTCCGAATATAGGTGTATCAAAAATTCACTCTCAGATGCGTCAATTTTCACTAAAAAATAAAAACTTATTGTTTGATGTTGGTTGTGGGATATCTCACCAGTTAGTAATTGAAAAAGGATTTGCTTATCCCGGCGCTCTTATCTTGGGTGCTGATTCTCACACCTCAACTGCCGGAGTGATGGGGTCTGCTGGCTTTGGAGTTGGGTCTACCGATTTAGCCGTAGCTTTGGCTACCGGAAAAAATTGGTTTAAGGTTCCTCAAACTCAAAAAATAATTATTAAGGGCAAGATGCCTAAAGGGGTTTATAGCAAAGATATTATTCTTCATATCATTAGTACCTTGGGATCTAATGGGGCAACTTATAAGGCAGTAGAGTTCTCTGGAGAAATTATTAAAGAGCTATCCCTGGATGCAAGGTTTACTATTACGAACATGACTATTGAGTTTGGCGCAAAGTGTGGCTTGATTGCGCCGGATAGAAAAGTCTTATCATTTCTTAAAAAGCGTGCAGTAAAGAAATATAGGCCTGTTTTCTCTGATAAGGGATGTATTTATGAGAAAGAGATTGAGTTTGACATATCCAAATTGTCTCCTCAAGTGGCTAAACCCCATTCAGTAGATAACGGGATCTCAGTAGAAGAAGCCGAAGGCATAAAGATTGACCAAGCTTTTTTAGGCACTTGCACTAATGGTCGTTTAGAAGACTTAGAAATTGGAGCTAAGATGATTAAGGGAAGAAAAGTTAACCCGGAGGTCAAATTATTGGTAGCGCCGGCTTCACGGGAAATCTTTTTAGCTGCCTTACGGCGAGGCATAATAAAAGTATTTATAGAAGCAGGGGCAATTATATTGCCTGTTGGCTGTGGCCCTTGCGTGGGGACTCATCAGGGAGTTCCGGCTGATGGAGAAGTAACAATTTCTACAGCTAATCGAAATTTCAAAGGCCGGATGGGTAATCCCAAGAGTTTTATTTATTTAGCTTCACCGGCAACAGTTATCGCTTCAGCAATTAAAGGTAAAATTGCTGATCCCAGAAAATACCTATAAGTTTTATTGAGGAGGTGGATGAATGGCAAATATAACCAGTTTACTTAAACTAGCTCAGGAAAAAAACGCAAGTGATTTACATATCACCGCCGGTAATCCCCCGGTATTACGTATTGACGGCCAACTTGTGGTTGTTGATTTATCACCCCTGGATAAAGAAGCAACTCGAAACCTAATATACAGTATGCTAAATGATGAGCAGAAATCTATCTTTGAGAAAGACAAAGAATTAGATTTTTCTTTCTCTCTTCAAGGTATGGATCGATTCAGGATAAATATTCATTTTCAGAAGAGTAATGTTGAAGCATCTTTAAGGCGGGTTCCCCGGAAAATTCCTACCATTGAAGAATTGGGGTTACCGGATGTAGTTTACGATTTTATTCAAAAACCCAACGGTTTGGTATTGGTTACCGGCCCTACGGGAACAGGTAAGAGCACCACCCTAGCCTCGATGATTAATTTTATTAATGAGTCGCGTAGGGATATGATTGTTTGTATTGAGGACCCCATTGAATTTATTTATACTAACAAAAAAAGCATTATAAAACAGCGGGAGTTGTATTCTGATACGCACTCCTTTTCTGAAGCCCTAAAGAGAGCTCTTCGCCAGGATCCGGATGTAATTGTGGTAAGTGAGATGCGTGATTTAAGTACGGTTGCTACTACTTTAACCGCTGCTGAGACCGGGCATTTGGTTTTAGCTACCCTGCATACCCCTGATGCTCCTCAGACAATTCAAAGAATAATTGATGTTTTTCCTCCTCATCAACAGCGGCAGATTACTGTCCAGCTTGCCGAATGTTTGCAAGGCGTAATCTCTCAGGTACTTATTTCCCGGGCCGATGGTAAGGGAAGAGTTTTGGCGACAGAGGTAATGGTCTCTACTCCCGGAATAAGAAATTTAATAAGAGAGAATGACATTGCGCAAATTCCTTCTTTGCTTCAGATGGGAGCTAAATATGGAATGAACACTATGGATAAATCCTTAAAACGACTTTACAAGGAAGGTGTTATCAGCAAAGATACGGCAATCAGAAAGGTTAAGAGCCTTAGTGAGTTTGAGAGTTTGTAAATGCTGTACGGATAAAGAATGGCGAATAAAGAGAAAAGCGAAGAATGACTATTAAGGGAAAAATATTTAAATTTGCCGATAATATTAATACTGATTGGATAATTTCCGGAAGGTACAAGTTTTCAATCACAGACATGAAGGAGCTCTCTAAATATCT
>JAIWAR010000092.1:0-2845 GCA_048634245.1 Methanosarcinales archaeon
TGCGGGAAGATAGGGCTTGATTTAAGTTTTAGCGGAATAAAAACCGCTCTTATCTATAAAAAGAGTGAGATGGAGAAAAAAGGTACTTTTGATTCAAAAATGAAGAAAAGGCTCGTTTCTTCTTTTCAATATACGGCCATGGAAACAATTATCCGTACAATTTTAGAGGCTAAAGATAAGCTGAAGATTAAAAAGATAGTTTGCGGCGGCGGTGTTATTGCTAATAAATATTTACGCCGGCGGCTTAAGGAGGAGGAGAAAGGAGGCCTAAAGGTTTTTCTCCCTCCTTTTGAGTATTCGAGTGACAATGCCGCAATGGTTGCAGGATTGGGTTTTTACTTGTATAATAAAAGAGGAAAAAATAGCAGCATAAATTTAAAAGCCCAGGCTAATTGAGCCCTCCGGGAAGTTTTTTATCTGAAGGGCTCATCTTGAGGAGCAAAGCGATGAAAGATCTCAGATGATAAATTTATTTTCTACTACAATACGGTTAACTCTTGCTTTTATTTTGGGGAGCGTAATTGGTTTTGAGCGTCAAAGAAAAGGCGGCGGAGCGGGTTTAAGGACCCATATTTTAGTTACTGTGGGGTCAGCGTTAATAATGTTGACTTCTCTCTATGTTTATGATATTTATCAAGAAGTAAGCAATGTTGATCCCGGGAGAATTGCTGCCGGAGTAATTACCGGTATTGGTTTTTTAGGCGCGGGAACGATTATAAGGAGTAAAGAAGGAGTTCGGGGGCTAACTACCGCAGCAAGTATTTGGGTTAGTTCAGCAATCGGTTTGGCTATAGGGTGCGGATATATCAGCGCAGCAATAATTGTTACCGGGATTTCTTACTTGGCTCTCTCACTTTTAAAGAAATTGGAAAAGGATGCGGCCTGATTTACTTTTATCTAAAAGCATTATATAGTTATAGAGGAGGTGAAGGAAAATGGCTAGACAAAAAGAAGAGAAAATTCTTGATGTAAACGCGGCAATGAAGGGGAGTTTGGTTTTTTCTGACCCTGTGAATTTGCGGATAAACGGAAAGTTTGAAGGCAGCTTGGATACAAAGGGAAATCTCATTATCGGAGAAGACGCAGCTGTAAAGGCTAATATTATTGGGGAGAAGGTAACTGTTTCCGGTATGGTAAAAGGGGATATTAGGGCAACTGATACGGTTAAGCTTCTTTCTTCAGCCCGGGTTGCCGGTAATATAGAAGCTCCTAAGCTTTCAATTGAAGAGGGAGCGGTATTTAATGGCAAATGCCGGACAGCTGAGGCACGGATCTCCTTAGGAGAACTTTCAGATTATCTTTCTGTTGAGGAGAATAAAATTGTAGAATGGGTTGAAGGTGGAAAGATTCCTGTGGAGAAAGAAGGCAGCCGATTGCTATTTGACCGCGAAAAAGTAGAAAATTGGGTTGCCCATAAATCTTAATCCGGTCAAGGATTAACTTTAGCCAACCAGTAACTTTAATTAGCTATTATTATAGGTAAAAATGAAAGAAAAGCTTTTTACTACCAGAGAAGTTTCGCAGGTTTTAGGTATTTCGGAAAAAGATGTAATCGAGCTAGCTAGCAAAAACATTATTCCCCATTTTAAAGTAGCAGGAGAGTTCCTGAGGTTTAAAAGGGAGGATATGCTAGGCATTAAGCCGACGATAAAGAAAAAGTATAATCTTCCTGAAAAAAAACACCGTTTTTTAGAAGAAGCAAGAGAGTTTATTTATTTTAATGACTTTTATCTTGTTTCAGCAATGGTAATTATCCTGTTACTTTGGGTAATAATTAAAGATATTGCCTTTGGCGGCTAAAACATCGCCTCCCGCTCGCCCAAAACCTTTTCTAAAATACGCTAAGAAATTATTTGCTTTAATTACAAGAATTGCTAAAATCATTGGTAGTTGAATTATAAAAAACGTAAGTTTCATTGAGGAGGAAAGCATGGTGAATTTTGATGATTTTTCTAACCTGGATTTAAAAGTAGGAAAGATTTTGGAAGTTAGTTGCCATCCTAACGCTGAGAAGCTTTATCTGCTAAAAGTGGATGTGGGCGATAAGATTATTCAGCTGGTGGCGGGGGTAAAGCCTTTTTATGAGCCGGAGCAGTTAGAGAATAAACTTATAGTTGTTTTAACTAACTTAGAGCCAAAAAACATTAGAGGTGTTTTATCCCAGGGGATGGTCCTTGCTGCCCAGGGTAAGGATGATGTTAGTTTGATAATCTCCGATAAAGAAATAGATGTTGGGAGTATAGTAAGGTAAATCTTTAGCGGGGTAAAGCTATGGTAACCAAATATATAGAGGTAAAGACAAGAGGAAACAGTGATATTATAAATATTACCCCCGATTTAAAAAAATGTATAAACGAGGAAAGATTAAAGGAAGGCATTATCTTTTTATCGGTTATTGGCTCAACCGCGGCCCTCACTACTATGGAGTATGAAGAAGGGTTGGTAAAAGATTTAAAAAATACCTTTGAGAGGCTCCTACCCTACAAGGACGATTATGCCCACAATCTTACCTGGGCAGATGATAATGGCCACTCTCATTTGAGAAGTTCGTTTATCAAAACGCATTTTTTTGTTTCTGTGACCGGGGGCAAACTCGACTTAGGGACTTGGCAGCAGGTAGTTTTAATTGATTTTGATACTCGCCCCAGAGATAGAAGGATTGTAGTCAAAATAATTACTTAAAATGGATTTAACAAAGAATATTGAAGATTATGATTTGATCTTTCTTGATTTAGAAACTACCGGTTTAGATGCAATTACCGGAGATTCCATGTGTGAGATAGGGATGCTTAAAGTCAGAAAAAGGGAGACTATTGATAAGTTTCACAGCCTGGTTAATCCCGGA
>JAIWAR010000093.1:0-2638 GCA_048634245.1 Methanosarcinales archaeon
GCCTGTGATGAAACCGTTGCTCCGGTAATGGCTTTTATCTGGCTCTTTGTCTCTATTTCTCCTTTTACGCAAGTTATCCCTTCCCCTACTTCTAAATCCTTAAATTGATTTTTAAAAGGGTCTTTTTGGATTTTTGCTCCTAACCCGGGAGTTTCCAGCGATTCGACAACTTCAATACCCTTAAGGTATTCCAGGGATAAGTCGCTTACTACCAGCATTTTTATTATTCCCTGATAACCCTGGCCCTGGGCTGTAAAAGCGTAAGCGATTAAATTCCCTTTAGCATCAAAGAGTTTATATATCTCTTCATCCTCAGAGACAATTCTTTCTATATCTTTAGCTTCCGGGGCCAGGGTAGTTATAGCTTCTTTTACTCTTTTTTTACTATTAAGAATAATTTTTTCATGGGCCAGGCTGTAAGCAAAAGAAAGCAAAAACGCGCAAATAAGACAAACCGAGGTTAATACGGATGTTATTTTGACTACTTCTTTCATGTCCCGAATCTCCTTGGTTTTGTATAGCGGTTAATTAAGGGGGTTAAGGCATTCATGAAGAGGATTGAATACATAACCCCTTCAGGTAAACCGCTAAAATACCTTATTATCATTATTAGTATTCCACAGCCAAGGCCAAAAACATATCTTCCCTTTTTGGTTATCGGGGTAGTAACGGGGTCGGTAGCCATAAAAAGAGCTCCCAATAAAAGGCCGCCGCTAAATAAATGGAATAGAACTGACCCCCAAGCGGGGTTAATTAAGTAAAAAATAGACGAAATAAAGGTAGTGGCTAACAGCAGGCTTAAAGGAATTCGCCAATCAGCAATCTTTCGTATTAAAAGATAGAGTCCTCCGATGATTAAGCAGATTGCCGAGGTTTCCCCTAAACTTCCCGAAACCTGTCCGTAAAAAAGAGACGAAATAGGAGTCATGGCCTGGCTGAATTTTCGCAATACTAAAGGTGTCGCAGAGGTTATAGCATCAATTGAGCTTGGCTTTATAAAAGTGGTAAGCATTTTAGGGTAAGCAGCCATAAGGAAAGCCCGGCCGATTAGGGCCGGATTAAAAATATTTGCGCCTAATCCGCCAAAGATATGTTTTCCGATAACAATAGCTACTATTGAGCCCAGAGTCGCTCCATACCATGATACAGAAGGCGGTAGAATAAGAGCTAAAAGCAGGCCGGTTAAAGCCGCGCTATAGTCTCCTAAAGCGGCCGGTTTTTTTCGTAGAAACAAGACTGCTCTTTCGGTGATTACGGCGCTCAGCATACAGTTTATAATAAGTAGTGCTGCCCTTGGGCCAAAGAAATATATCGAAGCCCCTACTGCCGGTAGAAGAGCCGCTATCACATGCTTCATTAGTGAAGCAGTATTCACTTTTGATTTTAGATGTGGCGGATTACTTACGAATAGGTGCATATTTTTTTCCGGTTTTTATATAGTGGACAATAGGTATTTTTGACGGACAACCATAGGCGCAACAGCCGCATTCAATGCAATCAGCGATATTAAAATCAGCTAAAGATGCAAATTTTTCTTTTTTAACCCGTTTGATGTATTCCGGCGGCAGAAGGCCCATTGGGCAGGTATCAATACAGCGGCTGCAGCGAATACAAGGTTTTTCTTCGGTATCTTCAGCTTGGTCTAAAAAAAGAAAACCGCCGCTGCCTTTAAGAATAGGATACTCTAAACCATTCAAGGCAATTCCCATCATCGGCCCGCCGGCGATAATTTTTTTAGGCTCTTTTTTAAACTCTAAAATTTTGGCATCAAAAAGTTCTTTTAAGGTTGTTCCAATCTTAACCCAGATATTTTTGGGTGATTTTAAGGCCGGGCCGCAAAAACTAACCAGTCTTTCAATCAAAGGTTTATTAAGGAAGACGGCTTCGTAGATAGCAAAGCAGGTAGCTACATTATGGACCAAACAGCCTAAATCAAGCGGAAGTTTTTCCGGGGGGACTTTTTTCTTGGTTATGGCCCAAATAAGCTGTTTTTCTCCTCCTTGAGGATAGGTGCTATCTAAGACAAAAGATTTTATCGGAGGCAGGGTAAATTTTTTAGTGCTAGTGAAGAGGTTTATTTTTTTTATGGCTTCGGGTTTATTTTCCTCGATAGCAAAGATTACCTGTTTAGGGTTAATCAGCTTGCAGATTATCTCTATTCCTCTAAAAATTTCAACGATATTTTCAAGCATTAAACGGTAGTCACAGGCTAAGTAAGGCTCGCATTCACAGCCATTGATTATTAAAGTATCAATTTTCTTAGGGGGATTTAATTTTACATGACTGGGAAAACCGGCCCCGCCCATGCCGACTAATCCCCGATTTTTAATGATTTCCAGCAACTCTTCTTTTTCTAAAGCCAAAGCATCATAACAGGGTGTATATTCTTTTACTGCGTCTTCGCACTGAAGGATGATTGCCGGAGCCTGCATAAGGACCGGGTGATGCCAGCTATCGATATCGATTACTTTTCCTTTTTTAGGAGCGTGTAGTTGCGTGGAGATAAAACCGCTCTGTTTAGCGATTAACATGCCTTCAGTAACCTGATCCCCCTTTTTTACACAGGCTATAGAAGGTTCTCCGGTATGCTGGGATAAAGGTAAATAAAGTTTCTTAGGCTTTAAGAACTTCTCACTTT
>JAIWAR010000094.1:0-2664 GCA_048634245.1 Methanosarcinales archaeon
GCGTTAGTAAGAACCGGTAGGTGGGTTTTCTGGACTATAAGTTTAGAGTTACTTTTAGGCTTGGTGACAGCATGGTTATTGAACCAAGAGTTTCGTGGAAGGAATATTATTCGTTCGGTGATTTTAATTCCATGGATCTTCCCGAGTGTGTTAACTGGCCTTATCTGGGTATGGATGTTTGATGATTCATATGGGGTTATAAATGACATACTGTTTAAATTACATCTAATAAGTGATTTCATCCCCTGGCTTTCGCAATCAAGTACAGTTTTATATGGTGTAATAATAGCCCAGGTCTGGCATGGAATACCCTTTTTTGCTATTATGATTCTTGCTGCAATGCAAGGTATTCCTGAAGAACTCTATGAAGCTGCAAGGATAGATGGGTCAAATAAGTGGCAAGAATTTTGGTATGTGACTTGGCCTGCTATACTTCCGACTACCATGATCGTAACTCTTTTGAGAACTATCTGGACAGCGAGTTATGTAGAGCATATTCAAATTATGACTGGTGGAGGGCCTGGGGAAAGCACTTTAACCTTACCAGTTTATATTTTTCGTCGAGCGTACTCTTATCTCGATTTTGGTTATGGTGCTGCTTTATCAATTGTGTTGATAATTATGCTTTCGGGGTTGGTTTGGGCTTATCTTAGAATGATAAGAAGTCATAAGGAATAGGTGGTGAAAGATGAGAAGACGACAAGATTACATGAGAATTTTGAATTTATACCTACCACTCTTCCTATTGCTTTCATTTGCATTATTTCCCTATATCTGGACAATCCTTTCTTCTATAAAGCCAGAATCTGAACTATTTACTAAACAAATTCATTATTTACCTCAAGTGCCAACTATTAAAAATTATGTATCTCTTTTTAGTTTAACCA
Source organism: Methanosarcinales archaeon (assembly GCA_048634245.1). Taxonomy (GTDB): domain Bacteria; phylum Omnitrophota; class Gorgyraeia; order Duberdicusellales; family 4484-171; genus Susulua. Next base: position 888 of record JAIWAR010000094.1, read on the forward strand.
ATTTTTTAAGGTATTTTTCCAATAGTTTAATTGTAGCCTTGTCAACTGTTGTGTTAGCAACTGTAATTTCAATCCTTGCGGCATATGCTTTTGCTCGATTTTCTTTTTCAATGAAAGGTTTTTTATTGGTAACAGTTTTAATAACAACTATGTTCCCTAAAGTATTACTTATCATTCCTTTGTTTAGAATTTTTAGCTTCTTAAGACTAATGAATACCTATATAGCTTTAATTTTAGCACATAGCACTTTTGCTATTCCATTCGCAGTTTGGATGTTAACAGGTTATTTGGAGATGATTCCAAGGGAATTGGATGAAGCTGCTCTTGTAGATGGTTGCACAAAGACACAAGTGTTATTTAAGGTGATCTTACCTCTTATAACCCCAGGGATAGCAGCTACGGTGGTTTATATTTTTATTCAGTCTTGGAATGATTATCTTTATGCTGTTATGTTTACGTCTGACCTTGCAACAAGAACACTTCCTGTGGGGTTAAAAATGTTTGTAGGAAAATTCGAAGTGAATTGGGGATGGCTGACGGCAGGCGGTGTTATTACCAGTGTCCCTATTGTCTTATTTTTCTTTATTGTGCAGAGACATTTAATAAAAGGATTGACTGCTGGAGCAGTAAAACAATAGTGTCTCAAGAAATATTAAAAGCGATGGCAATAAAAGGATACATCGAAAGAGTCAAGAAAGGACCAGACAGCTATTCTATTCTTACCAATAAGGATAAACTTATTTCTGATTGGCTAAAGGAGTATCATTTTGATTTAAACATAGTGGATAATTATTATACTCCAGATAAGGATATCTTGAACGTTAAAGTGGTCAGGTCTTCACATTTGACATATCGTAACAATTCTCCGATTCACCATTTCTTATACCGGAAAAAATTATAGAAAGATATCAATATGATATCGAAAAATAAAAGCTTTTATAATTTCTATTTTGTGAAATTATGAAGCCTGACCCTGAAAGAAGCGAAGGGTTATATTAGGAGGAAATTATGACTATCTATTCTCATTCCCGCCTGGAAACCTTTAAGAACTGTCCTTTAAAATACAAGTTTAACTATATCGATAAGATTAGAAGAGAAGAAGAGGGCATCGAGGCTTTTTTAGGCTCTCGCTTTCATGAGGTAATGGAAAAAATTTATAAAGACCTCCCCTTTAGGAAATACAGTTTGGATGAACTGCTGGATTTTTATGAGGATGATTGGGATAAGAAATATCATGATAAGATAGTTATTGCCGACAATGAAAGAAAAGCTAAGGATTATAAAGAAATAGGGAAGAAGTTTATAGAAGATTATTATAAGCGATATTATCCTTTTAACCAGGGGAAAGTTTTAGGTATTGAACGTTGGGTAATGATAAATTTAGATGATAAGGGAGAATATAAATTAAGGGGAATTATAGACCGTTTAAACCAGACAAAAGAGGGAACTTATGAAATACATGATTACAAGACCTCCAAATCTCTCCCGGAGCAGAGCAAAATGGATGAAGACCGCCAGCTGGCTCTCTATCAGATAGGGGTCCAAAATATGTGGAACGATGTTGGTAGTGTAGAGCTGGTCTGGCATTATGTAGCCTTTGATAAAGAGATAAGGTCAAAAAGGACGGAAGAAGAGTTAGATGAATTAAAAAAAGATACCATTAATTCAATAAAGAAGATTGAAGCTACCCGGGAGTTTTTACCCAATGAAAGCACTTTATGCGGATGGTGTTATTATAAAGATATCTGTCCTTTGCATAGACATGAATATATGGTTG
>JAIWAR010000095.1:0-2195 GCA_048634245.1 Methanosarcinales archaeon
CTGGCTAAAAAAGCTAAAGGTAAGATAGTTTTACTCTGCCTTTCCGGAAGAGGCGACAAAGACTTAGGTATTATTCAAAATTATAAATAAGTTTATGAGATTAGAAGATAAATTCAGAGAATTAAGGAAAAATAAAGAAAAGGCGTTTATCGTTTATGTTCCTTTTGGTTTTCCTAATATTAAGTCCACCAAGGAGATTTGTTTATGTTTACAGGAGGCCGGGGTAGACGCGATTGAGTTGGGTATTCCTTTTTCCGATCCTTTAGCTGACGGGCCGATTATCCAAAAGGCAACAACGGATGCGCTTAAGAAAGGAGCAAATGTAGATAATTTTTTCAAAGAGTTTGGGCAATTAAAACCTCTGTTAAAGATTCCTGTAGCGATTATGTCTTACTACAACCCTATTTTTAACTTTGGGCTGGTAAAATTCTTCAAAAATATGAAGCAGTCGGGAATTAGCGCTTTGATAACCGTTGACCTGCCAATAGAGGAGGGGGGTGATTATATAAAAGAAGCTGAAAAGTTTAACATAGAGACTATTTTTTTCATTACCCCTACCACTTCAGCTAAGCGTGTTAAAAAGATAATAAAGTGCTCCAAAGGATTTATCTATTATATTTCTGTAACCGGAATAACCGGCCCTAAGGAGCTAAAATATGCTTCGTTGGCTTCATCTGTTAAGAGCATAAAAAAAGTGACTGAGGTGCCGGTATGTGTAGGTTTTGGTATTCATAACAGGGAACAGGTTGCTAAAATTAATGCCTTTAGTGACGGAGTAATTGTAGGAAGTGAAATAGTAGAATTTATAAGCAAGAATTATCATCAAAAAAACTTTTTAAATAAGCTAAAAACCCACGTAAAGCTTTTAAGCAGCTCATAATAACGCAATACGCAATACTCACGACGCAATACTATTCTTATGCATGAAATAATAAATATAAATGGCGTAGACTTTATATTTTCTCCCCTCAGGAATATAGAGACCGCGTCTTTAGGTGTTTTTTTACGGGCCGGGTCTCGAATCGAAGAGAAGAGTTTAAAGGGTGTTGCTCACTTTTTAGAGCATATGGTTTTTAAAGGCAGCCGGAATTATTCCCATCGCCAAATAAAAAGAGAGATTGAAGGAAGAGGCGGGTCTTTAAACGCTTTTACTTCCCAGGAGATAACCGCCTACTATGCTCATTTTTTGAGTAAAAACCTTCCCCAGACTATAGATATTCTTCTGGATATGGTATCTAATCCTTTGCTTAAGACTTTTGAGGTGAATAAAGAGAGAAATGTGATCTTAGAAGAGATAAAGATGTATAATGACCTTCCTTCTTCCCGGGCCGGGGTGCTTTTAGATAGTTTGCTTTGGAAAAACCATCCTCTGGGAGAAGAAATTATCGGTTATACAACTACAGTTAAGAAGATAAACCGTTTAGAGTTAGATAATTTTCAGAGAAAATACTACGCGCCCTCTAATATGGTTATTTCTTTTAGCGGTGATTATCCCAAAGAGAAAATAATCGATTTATTGGTAAAAAAAATAAAAAAGGCTAAAGGTAAAACTAAGCTTAGGTATTATCGCCCCCCTCTCTGCCGGGGCTTAGAGATAAAGTGTGAGAGAAAGAGCCTTGAGCAGTCACATCTTTGTTTAGGTTTTAGAAGTATTCCTTATTCAAGTGAAAAAAGATTAACAGCGCAATTAATAAATATAATTTTAGGCGGGAATATGAGCAGCCGTCTATTTGAAGAGTTGAGAGAGAAAAAATCTTTATGCTACGATATTTCTACCGAAGTAAGGAAATATAGAGACAGCGGTTCCTTTTCGGTGCATCTGGGATTAGATAAGAGTAAGTTACTAACAGCTCTAAAGACTGTTCTTAGGGAGCTGGACAAAATGAAAGAAAAGAAAGTATTGATTAAAGAATTGTCTCGGGCAAAAGATTACTTTCTCGGTCAAGCCGCGATGAGCCTGGAGCGCCCTCAAGGGCGGATGTTTTATTTTGCTGAGAGTCTTCTTACTCTGGGTAAGATTTATAATTTTTCTGAGATTAAGGAGAAAGTGAAGAGTATAACACCTCAAGAGATTAAAGATTTCGCCGGGGATATATTTAGATTTAAGAATATGCGTATTTCATGTGTAGGTAATATTGAAGATAAGGCTGAAAGAACAATAAGAAAAACAATAAGGAGTTTATGGCCGTTAAAAA
>JAIWAR010000096.1:0-2192 GCA_048634245.1 Methanosarcinales archaeon
CTAAGTAAGAAGATATAAGCGCGTGAAGCTGCAAGGCCCTGTCCTTGGAAAAGACGATACATTCTGCGGGATGTCTGCTGGATAGAGGAATATGTTCTATACGTGATTCGTAAAGTTTCGTAAAGGCTAAAGAAAGAGAAAGATAATGGCTCATATCAGTGCTGGCAATAATCAGAAAATTGCTCTCATCCTCCAGAACTCCGGCAAGAGCCTCGCCTAATATCTCACAATTCTCCCAGCTCTGACGGCCCAAGGCCAAGAGCAAAACCTTAGGTTTGTTAAAAGCCGTCTGGATAAAGGGCAGGATAAGCTCTATTGAGTTCTCATTTTCAAATGCTTTAGGATAAGTAAAAATTTTCTTATGCGCTGAAGATATTCTTTCTATTAATTTTTTATCGGTAGTTAAGACTCCTAAAGGTGTTTTAAATCCCTCACAAGAAAAAACCGCTATACCGTCAAAATCTTTTTCGTGACTAAATCCAATTAGAACTACAGTATTGATTTCTTTATTCTCTAAAACCTTAAAACCATAAGCGGCTACATTCCCGGAATAGATTAAACCGGCATGAGGACAAATTAAGGCAATAACCTCACCTTTCAAAGGTTCTACCCGGGCATTTTTCAAATAATCATTTATATCTTTTTTAAGTATCTGAGGATCGTCAGGATACCAGGAACCGGCAAGATCAGCCTCTTTGATGCTTTGGGCAAAAACACCACTAAAAATAATAAGAAAACATAAACTTAAAAAGATAAGCTTAGCCATTTAATGACCTACGACAGTAAATGAATTAAAAATAAAGAGTATCTCTACTTCTTAAATCAGACCGGTCAAGATGCTTAACTGAAAGATTGACCTTTTCTTTTTCTTTAGCCCGGGGAATCTGATAGCCATCTCTTTCAATTTTTACTACTGTAAACTTTTTGCCCATAGAAGTCACGCCAATAGAGCCCTCAACAACCTCACCGGACTCTACACACCCGGTAATAATACAGCTTATACCGCTTATGCTATGGTAATCCTTTACGGAAAATTCTGCGCCCATACCCCCTCCTATTCGTTTGCCCTCTCTAAACCAAGAGCTAATATTTTTTGAATCAGCTTATTATAAGGAATGCCGGCTTTGGCTGCTGATTGCCCTAATTCATCATACTCGTCTAAGCAAGGATTAGCATTAGCTTCAATAATGTATATTTTAGAATCTGAGGTTATTCTTATGTCAAAACGGGCATAGCAGTGCATATTTAATGCCCTATACGTACGCTTACAAACCTCTTCTATCTTTTCCGCTAATCCGTTAGGCAACCTTCCGGCAAAAACATTTTTTATCCCCCACTTCTGACGATAATCATAATCCCACTTCGCCTTATAAGTAGCAATTCTTGGTTCGTCTCCGCCAACTTCTCCAAATTTCATCTCCCGTAAAGGCAAAACTTTAATCCTCTTATTACCTAATACACCAACATAAAATTCCCTTCCCTCTATGTACTCCTCGACTATAGCATCATCTTTTATACTTTCATGAATAAACTTAACCCTTTCAATCAAGGCATCCTCACTATCGACGGCTGAAGCCTGAGATATACCTCGAGAGGCTTCCTCACGAAGAGGCTTTACGATAAGCGGCAGTTTAAGCCGCTTAGGCAGCCATACCTTATGTTTCTTGTAAAAAGTATAAAAATGCGGAGTTTTTATCTTATGAAAGCTTAAAATTTTCTTGCTTAAAGCTTTATTACCGCAAATAAGCAGACTGGCCGGTGAAGCCCCGGTATAGGGAATCTCCAACATCTCTAATACCGCGGCAACATTTTTATCAAGATAAGACTTCTGATTAAATACTTCGGCCCCATTAAATACAATATCAGGTCTATTCTCCTTAACTTCTTCCAGTAAAATATTAATATCGTTATACAACCCCAAAAAAGTTACCGTGTGGCCGCAAGCTAAAAGAGCCTTATAGATATCAGCCTCAGCACCCCAGTCAAGCTCCTTAAATTCCTTAACAAAATCATAGCCTCTGGGGGTAAAATAAGGGCTGTCAAAAAGCTGAAGAACCTTTAGCTTTTTCATTCTTCCCGGCGGAAACCTCCCGTATACAGGTAATTCATAACTAAAGCAGTAATATAAGTAGAGATTTTCAACACAGCCAATGATTCAGACTCACTCGAATAAAGCCCTAAAGCCTTACAGC
>JAIWAR010000097.1:0-2180 GCA_048634245.1 Methanosarcinales archaeon
CAGGGATTCTGATACATCCGTTCCGGTAGAACAGGCTTTTTCCTGGCAGCAGGGGATTATTACTAAAGCCGCAAGCTTAGAGTCAGAAACAACAGCCGCTACTTTAGGCAGGGAAGGGGTCAGGGTCTTTAATCCCATGGCTAATATGGATTTTTTATCCATTCCTTTAGGTAAGTATATAGAGATGAATTTAGAATTTGCCAAAAAAGCGGATGATCTTCCTTTGATTTTTTCGGTTAATTACTTTTTAAGGGATAAAAAGGGTAAATTTTTCAATGGGATACAAGATAAACGTGTCTGGCTTAAATGGATGCGGTTGCGAACCGAAAAAAAGGTGCCTGCTTTGCTGACTCCTACAGGGTTAATACCTGAATATGAGATTTTAAAAAAGCTGTTTGAAGAGGTCTTAGGGAAAGAGTACCGGGAGGCCGATTATATTGAACAATTTACTCTTAGGGTGCCTGAGAATTTAGCAAAGATAGAGAGAATCAAAGATATCTACAAAAAGTTAAAGGGTATTCCTTCTTGTTTATTTGAAGAGTTAGACGCTCAAACTCAACGCCTTAAGGAGTGCCAGAAAAACAAAGGTGATTATGTTAGCCCAAACAATTTTTTTCCTGAGGTGTAGCCATGGTTAATGATTTAGAAATAAAAGAGCTGAAACTGTTTAAAAGAGGAAAGGTAAGAGATATCTATGATTTGGGAGATGAGCTGCTAATTATTGCTACTGATAGAATTTCCTGTTTTGATTTTATCTTACCCACGCTCATTCCCGATAAAGGAAGAATTTTAACTAAAATTTCTTTATTTTGGTTTTCGTTCTTAAAAGATATAGTTGAGAACCATCTTATTTCCGCGAGCCTGGAAGATTTACCTCCCGAGCTTGAGAATTATAAAGAAGAATTAAATGGCCGGTTTATGATTATCAAAAAATGCGAGGTCGTGCCTTTTGAGTGCGTGGTCAGAGGCTATATCTCCGGTTCAGGATGGGAAGAGTATAAAACTAAAAATAATGTTTGCGGTATAGAGTTACCTCCAAATTTAAAACAATCAGATAAATTAGACCAGCCTTTATTTACCCCGGCTACTAAGGCTGAATCCGGGCATGATGAGAATGTAAGTTTTGATTATATGAAGAAAGAAATCGGCGAAGATTTAGCAAATAAAATAAGAGAGATTAGCGTTGCTATTTACAACAAAGCCGCTCAATACGCTTGGGAAAAGGGTGTGATTATTGCTGATACTAAGTTTGAGTTTGGTATGTGCGGTAATAAACTTATTTTAGTCGATGAGGTCTTGACTCCGGATTCTTCCCGTTTCTGGCCTAAGAGTGAATATGAGGCTGGAAGGCCCCAGATGAGCTTTGATAAACAATTTGTTCGTGACTACCTTGAAGCCTCCGGTTGGGATAAAACCCCTCCCGCCCCTGTCTTACCTGCTGAAGTAGTACGTAAGACTCAAGAAAAGTATAAGCAAGTCCTGAAACTGCTTACCGGTACGGATTCCTTAACTTAGAAGCTTGTCTGCCAGCAGGCCTGTTTTTGTCTTATCCCTTCACTTTCTATTTTGCCTTGACGCATGGGTGAATAGTATTGACAATTATTAAATATATAGTATTTTATAGTGTAAATGTGTGGAAGAGTGAATGAGTAAAAGAGTGAAAAGAGGTATGTGTAATACCCATCTACTCATTTGCCCATTTACTCATTAACATGATAAAACAATAAGTAAAGTTATGAAGATAGTAGTCTGTATAAAACAAGTTCCTGATACTACTGAGGTAAGTATTGATCCTGAGACTAATACCTTGATAAGAGAAGGTGTTGCTTCTATGATTAATCCTTTTGATATGTATGCTATTGAGGAGGCTGTGAAGTTAAAAGAGCGTTTCGGAGGCCAAGCTACAGTAATCACTATGGGGCCGCCGCAGGCTGCGAGTGCCTTAAGAGAAGCTCTTTCTTTGGGGATAGATTCAGCTATTCACCTCTCAGATAGAGTTTTTGCCGGCTCAGATACCTGGGCTACGAGTTTGATTTTAGCTAAGGCAATTGAGAAAATTGGCGATTGCGATTTAGTGATTTGCGGTAAACAAGCTTCCGACGGAGATACTGCCCAAGTTGGCCCGGGCATAGCTACCCACCTTAACATGCCCCAGGCTACCTATGTCAGGCGTATAGACT
>JAIWAR010000098.1:0-2054 GCA_048634245.1 Methanosarcinales archaeon
GCAGCCTTTAAGCCATTTTGACTTTAAAAAACTAGCTGCTTGAGTAATAGCTATCATTTCAGCATGAGCCGTGGGATCGTTTAAGCACTCAATCTGATTATGAGCTTGGGCAATGATCTTTTTCTTATAAGTAATAACCGCGCCCACCGGAACCTCAGCCTCACTCAGGGCGCGTTCTGCCTGGCTCAAAGCCCTCAGCATAAAAAGTTCATCTCTTCCCATTTGTTTTATCAATGATCTTTAAAAAAGCGCTTACTATTTGAGGATCAAATTGGTCACCGGCTTCCCGTTCGATAATATCTAAAGCCCTGTCGCGCGAATAAGCCTTACGGTAAGGCCGGTCGGAAATAAGAGCTTGGTAAACATCAGCAATCGCCACTATCCTTGCGCTTAAAGGTATTTCCTCGGCTTTTAAGCCTAAAGGGTACCCCTTACCGTCATAGCGCTCGTGGTGGTAAAGAATAGCCGGTATAGCTCCTCTCAAAGCATGAATCTCTTTTAAGATTTCAGCGGCAATAGAAGGGTGAAGATTAATCACTCCTCTTTCCCGGGCGCTCAAAGCCCCTTTTTTAGAAAGGATTTTCTCCTCCACACCTACCTTACCCAGATCATGTAAAATAGCAGCATTTTTGATATTTTTGACTTCGCTTTTTGACAACTTCAGCTTTTTAGCTATTTGTTCGGCAATATCAGCGGTATGCTCAACGTGTTTTCCGGTGTAAGAATCTTTGGCTTCTATAGCCCGGGCAAAGCCATAAATCATCTCCAAAAGATCCCGGGTTAATAAAACATTCATCTTCTCTATTTTTCGGCGCAATTCCTTAACATTTGCTTTCTTTTTAGGTTTAGGCGACTGCTTAAATTTTGCCGGGGGAGATGATATAATCATATTACCCCCGTTTCTTTTCGCCCGGGTAAGACATACATCCAGAGCACTGATAACATCGCGGGTATTAAAAACATTATTTTCCGGAGAGGATACAACAGCTATGCTAATCTTTACCTGTAGGCTTAAGTCTCTATATTGAAATTTATGAGCGCTTATCTGCTCTTTAATCCTATCCGCTACCTCATAGGCACCGGCGCTATCGGAGTAAGGGGCAATAATAAAGAATTCATCTTCCCGCCAACGGGAAAGTATATCTTCTTTTCCCAGATTTTGTTTCAAAATATTTGCAAATTCTTTGATTACTTTATCAGCTACTTTAATCCCATAAATCTCATTTACCTGCCGAAAATGATCGATGTCACAGCCGATAAAAGAGACATTATGCGCGTTACGCTGAGAATGGTTCAATTCCTGACGAATGCGATGCAAAAGATAACGCCAATTATAACAACCGGTTAAAGGGTCAACCAGGGTTATCTTCTCAATCTTTTTATTTTTGCTTAACAGATGATTTTCCAGACTGGTAATTTGGTTTTGAAGCGCAAGGAACCGGTTTGCCCTATCCAGTTTAAAAGCAATATCAGCCTTGCTGTCCTCATCGGTAAAATAATCAAAAAAACCAAAACCTTTTACTATTTTTAGGTTATTCTCATCTTCCCTGACAAAGTGAATAAAACAAAGTTTATTTCTAAAATAAGCAGAGTTCAACTTCCTTCTTTTTCTTAAAAACGCCTCCTCTAAAACAATCAGAAGTTGTTCTTCCCGAAGAATATCTTTTACTTTTGATACTTTCTCGAAGGCAAAAGGCAGGGATATTTTTCTCTTTGAAGATCTATCTAAGCAATAAAGAATTTGCTTCATAAGACCATAATTGTAACATATTTCAGGCTCCTTTACAAGCGAATTAGCCTATCTGGTTAGGTAGGTAAAACAAATGAAAATTGGATTAGGCTCTGGTTCGGGCGGAGCCTCACCAGAGTCCGTTGTTTTCTTCTAATATTGCGAAATATCATCTCCATTTCTAGTTGATGATTTTTCGCTATAGGTAAAACAACGGAGAGGGGGAGATTCGAACTCCCGGACCCTTTCGGGTCACACGCTTTCCAAGCGTGCGCACTAAACCGGGCTATGCGACCTCTCCGGTAAAAAAATGCTTCTTCAGGGT
>JAIWAR010000099.1:0-2064 GCA_048634245.1 Methanosarcinales archaeon
CTTAAACAATGTTATCGGTAAACACGCTATAGCGGCTATCTTTGTTTCACTCATTTTTACAACTATTGTTCAAAGCAGTTCAATAACCATTGCCCTGATGATACCTCTAATAGCTGCCGGCATTTTAACGGTCGAAACCATGTTTCCCCTTATAATGGGTGCTAATGTTGGAACAACCACCACTGCCATTCTTGCCTCCTTTGCGACTGGAAATGTCGCCGCTATTACCGTTGCTTTTGTGCATTTCCTTTTTAACGTGATAGGTGTTTGCTTTATCTATCCCGTCAAAGCTCTACGGCAAATTCCCATTAAACTAGCAAAAAATTTAGGCAATCTCGCATTCAAAAAACGCCGCTATGTCTTTATATATGTATTAACTTTATTTTTTATTATTCCCGGATTATTAATTTTTATTTCTAAGGTATTAGACAAATAGGGAGGCAAATCATGTTTAAAAATCTATTACAATTTTGGAGAGGAAAGGACTTTTTAAACCAGGTGCTGGAAGAGTTTAAAAATATGCTTGATGACACCCAGATAATGTTTGACTCTGTCTGCCGAAAATTAATCGACAACCAAGAAGCACCGGGGCTAAAAGACAGGGTTTATAACATAGACAAACAAGTAAACAATCTGCAAAAGGATATCCGAAAGCGGGTGGTTGAACATCTTTCTATTCAACCCTCCAAAGATGTGCCAATTTGCCTACTTCTGATGAGTGTAGTAAAAGATGCTGAGAGACTGGGAGACTATGCAAAAAACCTCTATGAAGTAAGCACCCTAACAGAGGAGCCCATAAATAACCAGAAATACCGGGAGCTTTTCGGTAACATTGAAGAAGAAATATCAGAGCTTTTTAAGGCAACAATAAAAGCCTTTATTGAATCTGATGAAACCAATGCAGCAAAATCCTGGGAATACAAAACTAAAATTACCCGGCGTTGCGATCACATTATTGAAAAATTGGCCGAAAGCGAACTACCGGTAAATAGTGCTGTCTGTTTTACCCTTATGGCCCGATATTTTAAACGCATCACTGCTCATCTGACCAACATTGCTACTTCGGTAATACTACCTTTAACGGATTTAGACTACTTTGATGAAAAAAGAATGGAAACCTAAAGGTTCCCGGTTGAGGCTTGGCCTCAACCGGAAGAAATATGCCCGCTTCTTAGAGAATTTCTTTATCAAAAATATTATCCCGGCCTAAAAGGCATGAAGGATCAAAGTACTTTTTCAAAGCAGCCATTTCGGCAATCTCGCACTCCCTATACATAACTTTTAAATACGGCCTTTTTACTTTACCTATACCGTGTTCAGCAGAAACTGTCCCCCCTAAAGAAACTGCCTTTTGGCAAAACTTTTTAAGGTAATTTCTAGCCCGCCGGCCCTGAGCATCATTCTCAGGTAAAAAATTAAAGTGAAGGTGTGATTCACCAATATGGCCAAAATTTACATATCTTATCTTGGCCTCTTTAGCCAGCTCCTTATAAAAAGCGTACATTTGATGAAATTTATCATCGCCAACCGCAATGTCACCGGCTGTCTTTACCTGATTTTTTTTTCTTAAAAACTCATTGATCATTTGAGGTAGCTTATGCCGAAACTCAAATATCTTTTCCCGCTCTCTCTGCGTATCAGCAAAAATGCTCTTATCTAAAGACGCTCCGGACTCCTCTATTAATTCCTGCCACTTTAAAAAAAGACGATCTACGTCAGCCTCATCCTCTATTTCCTGCTCAAAATAAACTGCTGCCTCCGCAATTGGTATAAAAGAATATTCACTCTTTAACAATTCCAAAGAATTACGATCAAAAAGCTCCAGGGATGCCGGCCGCAACACTTCCTTTTTCTTTAACTCTTTGATTTTATCGACAAAAGCAAGAGCATCAGTTTCTTTAGAAAAAAATACCAGCCCATCAAAAACATTAAAAGGGATCTTCTGCAAACTAAGCTCACAAGAAGTAATAACTCCTAAAGTCCCCTCACTGCCGATGAATAAATCAATTAAATCCATATCATCCCTAACAAAATAACCGGCTTGTGACTTAACCTTAGGCAGGT